>JAAUQQ010000374.1 GCA_012032745.1 Synechococcales cyanobacterium RM1_1_8 | reverse complement strand
CTCGGGCTGAGGTCGCCCTGGGAAATTTCGCTCAGGATAACCTCACTTGGTCAGGCCAAAAATCAGTGGCTCCCAAGGCTAAAATCCTGGTGGTTTTTTGCGATCGCAGCACCTCAACCTCCCCGCCAGCCAGGTTCTAGTCCAGCAACTGCCGGGAGCAGATGTCACGCGCCTCGTGGAGCCCGATCGCCAAGCGCTAACCGAATTACCATGGCCACATGGCTATAGCCCTACGGGAGCCCAAACATCCCTTGTTTCAGCAACACCCAATTTCCTAATCGGCGGGTGCCAAATAGAGGGACAAACCAACGCTATAGCCAGCTAAAGTTCCGAGTATCCCCACCGGCCCCAGGAAAACCCAGAGCAGGCTGAAGAGCAGGATGCTGCTGAGGCTGAGGCCAGCCAGAATTGCAGCATCTTCTAAAAAGTATTGCATGATCTACCTGAGTTGAGCGGCCCAAGCGCAACGGCCTGGACTTTCAACTAACATGTTAGTGATTCAATACAAGTCCTGGCATCCGAAAATCTAAGGTGTATCTAGAGATAAAAATAGAGGATAACCCCAAAATCTATTTATCGTTTAAAAGAAATTTAATCTACCCTAAACTATAGTTAGAAGCCGAGTATAAATGGCTTCAGAAATAAATATTTTGATCTGAACTGACTCCTGTTTTCTAGTTTCTGCTCTTGTGGCTAGGCTTCTGCGCTTTCGCCCTGTCCCAATGCAGCTCCAGCCCAAATCGGATCATTTCATCCTTCAATTTCGCTAAGCTAAGGTCCAGCCGACGATAACAGCGAGCACAGGGATATGGTTCAGGGCAAGGTCAGCGATCACTTCAGTAATATTGTTGTCGGCGGGGGCCTCTGCGGGGCGGCGCTGGCCTATGAATTGGCCAAGCAGGGCCAGCAGGTCTTGCTGGTTGATGCTGGGACGGCAGGGGCGACGCGCTATAGCTATGGTGGGATTGCCTATTGGGCGGGCAATACGCCCCTGACTCAAGCGTTGTGTCGGGCTGCGCGATCGCGCCACCCCCAACTCTCCGAAGAATTGGGCCATAATACCCAGTTTCGCGAGCGAGAACTGCTGTTGTTTGTGGAACCGGGCCGGGATGGGGCGGCGATCGCCCAAACCTACCAAGATTGCCTCGAACCTCCCCAGGTTTTGACTGCTGACGAGGCCTGGGAGCGGGAGCCCCTGCTGTGCAAGGCGGGCATCGGTGGAGCCCTGGCGGTGAACCATGGCCATGTGGATCCCATCGCCATGACCCTGGCCTACCAGCGAGCCTTTGAGCGCCTGGGCGGAGAACGGTATCTGGGCCAGGTGACGGGGCTGGGGCAGCAGGGGGAGCTGTGGGTGAGGACCGGGTTGGTGGATGGAAAAACCGTTACAGGGGAGCCGGTTACTGAAGAAACCATAATCCGGGGCGATCGTATCCTCCTCAGTGCCGGAGCCTGGAGCCGGAACCTCTTGGCACAGGCCGGAATTCACCTGCCCCTCTACTTCAGCCACGGGGAGATGATTGAGCTGCCCAGGGCTGCGCTGGAGCAGGCCGATCTGCGGATGCAGCGATTGGTCATGCCTGCGGAACAGGTCCGGTTTGGATTGGAGGCCGAGGCGAGCCAGCCAGGATTTGCCTCCCGCTGGGGCGAGGCCGAGCATCCAGCGCAAGCCGGGCAGGAGCTGATGCCGCCCGTCCTGGATGCTGGCGTCATTCAGTTCCTCGATGGCCGGGCAGCCATGGGCCAGATTAGCCGCCTCCAGGCCAGCTTGGGCACCACAGCGAATCCCAGCCAGAGCGAAGCTGCGATGAGGCAAAAGCTGGGAAAATCCTGCCTGCGATCGCCGCCCTCCCCGGCCAGTGGCATTCAACGCGGATCGCCTTCAGCGGCGATGGTCTGCCCCTGATTGGGCCGGTGCCCGGCTGGGACAATCTCCATCTGTTTTCGGGATTTAGCAGCCCCTTTGTCTATGCCATTCCCCTGGCGGAGCGGTTTGCCCAATGCCTGGCCCAATGGGACAGCCCGAAGCCGACCCGCGAGCCTGGTCTGGCCAAGTCGCTGGCCACCAGCAATTTGACCAGCGACTTGGCCAGCCTCTTGGCAGCCGATCCCTGGCTGGGCCAGATGCTACCCAGCCGGTTTGAGACCATGGCAGCGCTGGGAGCGGCGGGCTAGTGCAGCAAGGCGTAAATGTCTGGACTAGGTTGACAAATCGGCTCCGTGATTTCCGAAATGCGCCTCCCAGCCGTTGAAGTCCTAGGGAAGCCAGCCAGAAGGGGCAATCTAAAGCACAAAATCCAATCCAGATGAGTTGCGCAGCAGCGGGGCACCCCGGATCACCCCTGGGGCGAGCATTGACATTCAGCGCTAGACATTGCCGTATTACGCCTGTAGTATTCAAATAAGCTCAATTCAGTGGCCGAAGCTCCCAGCAGCTCCAGCCCCCGATGGGCCAAAATCCCAAGCCCACCCGCCGCCCCCACCCGACCCTGCGATCCATGAGACAGTCTCGACCCACCCCTCAATCTCATCTGCTAGCTGGCCATTTGGCTGGCGATCTAGCTGGCGATCGGGAGGCATCGAGCCTGCTCCCTGGCCAGACTTGGGAACTCGCCTTTGCTGGCCTGCTGACCGGCAGCAAGACAGATTCACAACTAAAACCCAGAGCTGAATCTGGAAGCAAGCCATGGGAGAGCTAGCCCATCGCGATCCCCTAGAAACCCAACGTTTCAAGGCCCCTGCTTCTGAAGATGAGAAGCAGGGGCCTCCTATTTTTTGAGCTCACACAACCCGAACAAAATTGACGCTGCATCTAGCCATGAACTTATCCCTGAATTTCGACCTGATGAATTGCGACTTGAATTTACTCCTGAATCCTGCCGCAGGCCTGAACGTGAACACCAGAAAAATAACAAACTCAAATAACAAAAAAAGGGAGAAGAAAAAATGCTGAAGTTGACCTATGGCAATGCTGAATTGCAGTTAGAGCAATTGCCTGGCTCCCTCGAAGCACTGATTTCCCGGCGGGCGATCCTAACCGCCCGCCTGGGCCAAAAACTGTATTTGGAGACCACCCAAGCTTCATTTCTACTCTCTCGGGATCTACCGGGCTTGGCTGAATTGGAGGTTGAAATCTGCCGAGAGCAGGCGCTGTTCTGCCCCGATGGCCTGGCTGCGCCGGTGGATCTGTATCCCGTGGATGAACTGTCCTATGAAGTTGCCCTGCGCGGGGTCTGGCTGGCGGAGCATGGGGATGCCCATGAGGGGATGTTTGTGGCGGCGTTGAGCGATCGCGTCGAGCATCTACTGTACCGGCTATGGACGATCAGCCAGGCAAAGGTCTCGTTTCTGACGGGATGATGTCCTGACAGGATGCTCTGGCGAGATAATCCAGTAGCCAGATCAACGCACCAGCCGCCCATCCTCCACCCAAGGTCCAGGAACAGGAGCAGGCCCAGGACCAGATCCAGCGCCGCCCCAGTCCTCCCTCAGTCGCTCTATCCCTTTGATTAATTTTTCCAAAGCTCAACTGCCCCGCGACGAACCAGTGTAAATTAGTGTTAATAAAACAATTGATTTGTTAACACTAATGCCCTACACCATCGATTCAGCCCGCAATATCTTCCCCAGCACCCTGTCTGCGGATGCTGTGCCCGCCACTACAGCACGCTTTGCCCAGCTCAGCGTGGAAGATCAATTGGCATTGATTTGGTTCGCCTACTTGGAAATGGGCACGAACATCACCATCGCGGCACCCGGTGCCGCCAACATGCAGTTCGCTGAGAACACCCTGGATGCCATCAAGAAAATGACCCCCCGCGAGCAGAGCCAGGTGATGTGTGACCTGGCCAACCGCGCCGACACCCCCATTTCCCGCACCTACGCTATCTGGAGCCCCAACCTCAAGCTGGGCTTCTGGTATCGCCTGGGTGAATGGATGGAGCAGGGCCTCGTTGCCCCCATCCCCGAAGGCTATGCCCTTTCGGCCAACGCCAACGCCGTGCTCAAGGCCATCCGCGAGCTGGAGCCCGGCCAGCAGATCACGGTGTTGCGCAACGCCGTAGTGGACATGGGCTATGACACCAGCAAGTTGGGTAGCTATACCAGCGTCGCTGAACCCATGGTTCTACCGACTGCCCCTGGAGAGCGCAGCCAAGTTTCCATCGAGGGCATCGACAACGCCACGGTCACGGCCTACATGGACAACCTCAATGCCAACGACTTCGATGCCCTGATCGAGCTGTTCACCGATGATGGCGCACTCCAACCCCCCTTCCGCAAGCCCATTGTCGGTCGCGATGCGGTGCTGCGCTTCTTCCGCGAAGAATGCCAGAACCTCAAGCTCATTCCCCAGCGCGGCATTGCTGAGCCCGCTGAGGATGGCTACACCCAGCTCAAGATCACTGGCAAGTGCCAGACGCCTTGGTTTGGTGCGGACGTGGGTATGAATATTGCCTGGCGCTTTTTGCTCAATGAAGACAACAAGATTTTCTTCGTTGCCATTGACCTGTTGGCTTCTCCGAAGGAATTGCTCAACCTGATCCGTTAGGGTTCAGATTGCACTGCTTTGGGCCTGGGAAAAACAAGGCCCCCAAAGCAGTGCAAAACAGGAGTGACGCCCAGC
>JAAUQQ010000373.1 GCA_012032745.1 Synechococcales cyanobacterium RM1_1_8 | reverse complement strand
GAAGATTTGCCAGAAAGCATCGGTCAGTCTGGGCCTCTGCCGCAGCTTGTTTTCGCCCAAAGACTTGCCAGCCAAAGGACTTGCCAGCCAAAGGAGCGATGCCTGTTGTTCCCAATTTTCCTGAGGGATTGACATACTCTCCCAGCAACCGCGAAGCGGTATGCAGTGAGATTCTTTAGATCGCTCCAAAGAGTTTCTGCTTCAGCGCCAGTTGACTAGACAGCGTTACCGCCGCCCCCGTCACCTCGACTCCACAGACATTTTCCATTCCCCGTTGCCCACGGGTACAAATCACTTGAGCGGCGGCAATATCTCTAGGCTTAATCGAGCCGCAGTTGTGGCAGTGAGCAATTCTAACACTCAGGCCTTTCCTGACTTCAGCGCCACAATCGGGGCACTCTTGAGAAGTGCCACGAGGGTCAACTTTGCCGTAAAACACGTCGCGCTTAAAGCACACCCAGGCAAGGATTTGGTTCGTGAACTGACCCAGCCCAGCATCCAGGGTGTGCTTGCCCAACATTCCCTTAGCCATGATGCGGAAGTCTAGGTCTTCCACAAAAATCATCCCCGCACCGTCGCAGAGATGATGCGCCAGTTTGAAATGCCAATCCTTGCGAGTATCGGCAATCCGTTGATGGACTCTCGCAATCTTCTTATGAAGCTTCAGCCAGTTAGCCGACCCTTTTTGCTTCTTCTTCAATCGGCGTTGCAGCAATTTCAGCTTGCGGTGCAGAGCGTTGAAAAATCGAGGCCGCTTGACCTGTTCTCCATCAGACGTTGATAGAAAGTATTCCAACCCCACATCAATCCCCACCGGATGCCATGGGGCGCTGTGGCAGGAATATCAACATCGGCCTGGAGGCTAAGCATGACAAAGTACCCTGACGCCTTGCGGACGATTCGAGCCTGCTTGGCTCTGAAGAGATCAGGGATCTCTCTCGACCAGCGCACCCTAACCAATCCCAATTGCGGTAGCCTGACCCCCTCAGAAGTGACGCAGTTCTTGAGCATTTGAGGGAAGACGAAGCTACGCATCCGGCTTGGCTTTTTGAACCGAGGGAACCCAGAGCGCTTCAGCCGCCACGACTCCCAGGAGGCTTCCAGTTTCCGGATAACCTGCTGGAGCACCTGGGCGTTGACGGTCTTTAACCTGGGAAAGTCGGCTTTAGCTGCCGTCAGCGACTTGCACTGCCGAGCATAGCTAGGAGATGGCGCGGCGGCGGGCAAGATAAACTCCTGCCGGATTGAACACGCATTCACCGGAGACTTGCGAGAATCTAGCCAGTCTTTGCGCTCCCGCAGGGCATAATTCCAGACATTGCGGCACACATCTAAGATGTGCTCAATCTCTGAAACCTGCTCAGCGGTTGGCTCTAGCTTGAATTCCCACGTCATGTTTAACATGGAGCCATTATAACCTAAGAAACGATGGGTTATTTCTTAGAGATCCTTAATTACTCCCTGCGGTCGCCCGCCACTTCACCACCCCCCAAGCCTTCGGCTATGGGCGGAGCACTGCGACGGATCTTGGTAGCATGGGATACTGACCATCGGAACTGTCCCGTGGGTGGCCTTGGTTCTGGGCGATCGCGCCCAGCGAACCCGCTAGCTGACTGGCTAGCCCACTGGCCGCCCACTGGTCGGGGCCTCCAGGGCTCCGATGCTTAAACCAATCGTCGATATTTTGGAACGATCGCCCCTTGCCCTCGACTGTCTTAGCCTTGCCCAATCCCCTTGCCCTCAACCTGGATCAGTCCCCCCTCTCGCCCCGAACCTGGCCCTTCGACCTAGCCTGGCTGCCGGAGACGGCCCATCTGGTGGGGGGGGTGGTGCGAGATGCGCTGCTGGGGCGACAGCCGGATTATTTGGATTTAGATTTTGTCCTGCCCGAAGGTTCTGTGGAAACGGCGCGGGCGATCGCCCGCCACCACAAAGCGGGCTTCGTCGTGCTGGATGCGGAGCGCCAGATTGCCCGTGTCGTGTTTGGCTCAGCGACGGTGGATTTTGCCCTCCAAGAGGGTGAGAATTTGGAAGCAGACCTGAAGCGGCGGGACTTTACGATCAACGCGATCGCCTACAGCCCCCACGGCTCATCCCTGGTGGATCCCGTCGGCGGCTACGGCGACTTACAGCAGCGCCGCCTGCGCATGATCTCCCGCCAAAACCTGGCCGATGATCCCCTGCGCCTGCTGCGGGCCTATCGCCAGGCCGCCCAGCTCGGCTTTGAGCTAGAGGCCGAGACGGAGCGAGCGATTGGGGAACTGAGCGATCGCCTCGGCCAGGTCGCCGCCGAGCGGGTCCAGAGCGAACTCAACACCCTGCTCTCCAGCGCCAAGGGCACGCCCTGGCTGCACCGAGCCTGGACAGCGGGGCTGCTGCGCCCCTGGCTACCGGACCTAGATGCCCAGCGCCTAGGGCAAGTCGCCCAGCTCGATGCCCTGGAGCCCCTCTTGCAGGAATGTTGGCCAGCCCTGCTCCAGCCCCCCCCTAGCTTCCTCAAAAGCAGCCTGGGCAAGCAGGGCTGTATTCCATTGGCCAAGCTGGTCAGCCTGGGGGCAAACCTGCCCGAGGCGGCAGAGTCCCAGGTGCAGCGCCTCAAATACAGCCGCCTAGAAATGCGGGCAGCAGGCACGGTGCGGCGGCTCCAGCCCCAGCTACGGCCTCCGCTGGAAGACGCCTCTGCCGGTCAGACTCTCCGAGCTGTAGTTCAGCCTTCAGCAGGCGAGCAACTTCTGCAACAGGCTGCTGGGACAGCGCGATCGCTCTCCATCCGCGACCAATACTTTCTCTTCCAAAACGCAGGCGACCTCTTTCCCATCCTCATCCTGGTGGAACTGGCCCAGCAGCTCCAGGCCCCGGAGCTAGCTCCCATCCCAGCCCCAGCTCCGACCCAATCTCCATGGCCCCCAGCCCCCAGCCTAACCCAGCGCCTCCAAGCCAGCCCCCTGCTGCCCCTAATCGATCGCTACCTCGATCCCCAAGACGCCACCGCCCACCCCCGCCCGCTGCTCAGCGGCAAAGCCCTAATGCAAACCCTGGCCCTCACCCCCGGCCCCCAGGTGGGACTGCTGCTGACTGAACTGCAAATCGCCCAAGCCGAGGGCCAGGTGGAAACGATCCCTGGAGCGATCGCCTGGCTGCTGGCCCACCAAGCGCGGCCCCTGAGCTAACGGATTAGCTGACTTTGAGCCCTTGTCTCCGGCCCCGCCGCCAGCCCCCAGCGCCGCGCCAAAAACGCCTGCACATCGCCAAAATCCTCCCAGGGCACATAGGCCCGATCGCGCTCCCGCAAATATTGGGACATGGTAAGTGAACGAAGAGACCGGAATGTAAACGAATTTTACAAAAAAGATGTCAAAGCGGCTTACTGGCTTGACGCTTTCCAGGAAGACCGATTAGGGTATATTCCATACCCGGGTTAACCATTGAAAACCATGCAAGAAAAGCAAAAGGTGACGCTCTATCTGCCACCTGAAATGCACCGCAAGATGAAGATCCGGGGCGCTGTGGATGGATCCGCTATTTCGGCGATCGCCCAGCGAGCGATCGAGTTCTACCTCACCCATCCCGATATCGTGGATGGCACTGAACCCGCCATTGGTCGTACCCACCAGGTTTATTCTTGCCCCGAGTGTGACACTTCGGTGGTATTGCGAGACGATGTTTTGGTTTCTCTGCGCCAGCAGCCCGGCGTTCTCCTGGAAGAGGCTGAAAGCATTGAAGCCCAGCAAGATGAATCCCTGCTGCTGACCTGCTGAGTGTCATTTGCACCGGTTGTTATCTGAACTGGTGATTCTGCACAAGTGATCTGAATCGGTGATTCCCTATATTTGGTGATTTTCCATTGCGTTCACTGCGAGCTGTATCCCCCCTGGGCTTCAGCTATACCTGTAGAGAGCTGGTTGCCTCGGCCCTAACCGGTTCAAGGATTCGCCAGATTTGCCGCCCAGATTCGTCACTGTTGTTCGTTGAGGACGAGGCCGGACATGAAGGAAGAACTAAGTATTCTGCTCCAGGCTGAGTATCCCTTGATCTACCTGGTGACCCACGAGGAAGATCGAGCCGAGCAGCAGATTGCCGCGATCGCCCAGCGGGAAAATCCCAACCGCCAGGTGTTCATCTGGAGTGTAGTCTACGGCTTTACCGAGTACGGCCAGACCCGCACCAAAGCCAACGCCAGCACCATCTCCCCCGAGGCGGCCCTCCAGTGGATGGTCAATCGCAAGGAGCCCGGAATCTTTGTCTTCAAGGATCTGCACCCCTTCATTACGCCCAACAGCCCCTCGGTGGTGCGATGGTTGAGGGAAGCGATCGCCCTCTTCCGCACCGAGAAAAAATCCATGGTGCTGATGTCCCCCATCCAGCAGGTGCCCGTCGAAATCGAGAAAGACGTCGTCTCCCTCGACTTCGACCTGCCCAACATGGCCGAGCTAGACCAGGTGCTCAACCGGCAGCTCCTCAAGTCCGGTGGCCTGGGCAACCTCTCCGAGGCCGGGCGCGAGAAACTGCTCAAGGCGGCTCTGGCCTCACCCGCGATGAGGCCGAGAAGGTCTACCGCAAGACCTACGTCACCCGAGGTCGGCTGACCGAAAGACGATGTGGATGTGGTGCTCAGTGAAAAACGCTGGCT
>JAAUQQ010000372.1 GCA_012032745.1 Synechococcales cyanobacterium RM1_1_8 | reverse complement strand
AGCGGCAACTGGAGCCACCCAGATTTGCAGACCGCAATTGGAGCGGATGGGCGTCAGAGGATGTTTGAGAATTCGCAAAAGCCAGTGACTCTACACCTGACAGGCTAGACTGTGCCTGTTTTTTTAAACAAAAGTACGGACTATGGGCACCATCGGCTACAGCCAAAGCTATGCTCAAACATCCTCTCAGATGGGCATCGTGGATCGCCGGGGCCGGACTGGCCCCATCGGGATCCGGGTGGGCGGTGGCGGTGGGCAAGGCTTGGAACGGCTCCGTCATTTGCTGGAGTCTGGAGTCCGGGGGGCAAGCTTCGCTGGGGGCGTGACCACCCTGGAGCTACTGGCCAGTCAGAGGGCATCGGCCAGGCCAGGAATGTAGCTTTGGCTGGAGAAAATCGGCTCGATCCACTGAGCTGAGCCTGCTAAGCCGCTCCTCCTGAATTTCAAGCTGCCTAACTTGATTGAGGCTGGCCGAAACAAAGGTTGGCCAAAGTCTACCGGCCAGAGGCTTTCAGCCCAAGCCGAGACAAGGAGAGTTAAATTACCACAAAGGTTTTTACGGTCTTTATGCATGACCCGCCATAACTGTCCTAAATTATTGACTTGAGTCTGTTGTTTCTTGTCACTTCATCTTTGGTCTCGATGCCATGATCACGCTAACTGAAATGCCAAAGACCCCGCTCCGGGTCATGGAACGCTGCACCATTGGAGGGACAGTCGAGCCGGAACGGGCCGGTGAGACCGTGCTGGTCTCCTTTGCAGACAATCCGATTGTGGCTGCATCCCGCGTGGACCCCCAGGGTAATTGGCGGATCAATTTGGCCTTTAAGCAGCCCGGCACCCAGCAGGTCAAGGTTCATATTGCTGCGGAAGCGGCTCCGCTGACGCTAACCGTGCTGGGGCGGGATGGTAGCCTTGCGCCCAGCCCTAGCAGCAGCCATGCGCCGCCACCGCCGCCCATGGCGGCACCCAAGCCAGTCAAGCTCGGCCCCAGCCAAGGCCATCCCACCCTGGCCCAACTGGTCCGGGAAGCCTATGATCAGGACCATTCCGATGTTCATGTGGGGGTGGGGCGATCGCCTCGCTATCGCAGCCAGGGGGCCATGGCCAAAACCCAATATCCCCCCACCGATGAAAATACCTTCGAGAGCTGGTTGGCGGAGATCCTAACCGAGCCTGAGATCGCCCGATTCAAGGAGACCCTGGACTACGATGGCGCAGCCCAGTACGACTTCATCCGCGTCCGGGTGAACATTTTCATGTCGATCAAAGGCCCCTCCATGGTGCTGCGATTGATTCCGCTCCAGCCCCCGATTCTGCAGAACCTGGGTTTCCCGCCGGTCTTCCATGATATTTGCTACCTGAGCCAGGGCTTAGTCTTGATTACGGGGCCGACGGGCTCCGGCAAGTCTACGACCCTGGCGGCCATGGTGAATGAGATCAACACCAACATGACCAAGCATGTGGTGACGATCGAGGATCCGATTGAATTCGTTCACCAGCAGGATCTCAAATCCGTCGTCAGCCAGCGAGAGGTGGGGATCCATACCCATGAGTTTGATCGGGCACTGAAGGCAGCCCTGCGGGAGGATCCCGATGTGATTTTGATCGGGGAAATGCGCGATCGCGAAACCCTCTCCACCGCCATGAAAGCCGCCCAAACCGGCCACTTGGTCTTCGGCACCCTGCACACCAACAGCGCCGTCAAAACCCTAGAGCGCATCCTCGATCTGTTCGAGCCCGATGAGCGGGACTCCGTGCGTAAGCAAATCGCCGAGACCCTGGGGGCGATCGTCGCCCAGGCCCTCCTGCCCACCACCGATGGCAAACGCTGTGTCATCTCCGAAGTGATGATCAACACCGACACCATCCGTGATTTCATTGCCCGCGACCAAAGCGATGAAATCGAAGCCCAAATCAAAGATGGAGCCTTCTACGGCATGAGCAACCGCAACCAGTCTATCTTCAAGCTGTTTGAAGAAGGCCGCATCACCGAAGAAGCAGCCCTGGAAGCTTCGCTGAACAAGTCGGAAATGGCGATTATGCTGCGGGGGGGCATTGTTTAGGATGGCTGTTGGGGTGGGGAGATGGGGGAAGTAGATAGTTAGGTGACAGGTGATAGGTGACAGGTGTAACAACAACCCTATTACCTGTTACCCATTACCTTCCCGTATTAGTCTAAATGAAGCCCCATATCCCTCCCCCGCATGTCCCGAGATCTGTTTGCCAGTGCTGCCCTCGCCCAAATTCCGAAGCTGCTGACGCTGCTGGATCGCAACCCCCATAGTCCCACCTTCGGCTGCTTCGATCGCAACTTCTGGCAATACAAGATCATCGACTTCCCCAGCGGCATGTCCCAGGAGTTCGTCTGGCCCCTGGCCCTGGTTCACAGCCTGGACCTGCCAAACAACCCCTACTACCAGCAGGAATCGATTCGCAACTGGGTCGAGGCGGGCATTCTCTATGCCGCCAAGAGCGCCCACCGGGATGGCTCCTGCGATGATTACTTTCCCTTTGAGCGAGCGGGCGGGGCGGCGGCATTTTCGCTGTTGGCCTGCATCGAGGCCTACCGGCTGCTGGGGCTGGATAACCCGGCAGCGTTGGCGTTTTTTGAGCTGCGGGCCAACTGGCTGGCCCACCACAATGAGAGCGGCCAGCTCACCAACCACCAAGCCCTGATCGTCCTCTGTCTGGAGCTGCTGGGCGACTTGCTCCAGACCCAGCAATGGGCAGCGGCGCGGGAGGAACGCCTAGAGCGCGTCCTGGCCTGGCAAAATCCCGAAGGCTGGTTCCAGGAGTACGAGGGCTGCGACCCTGGCTATCACTCCCTGACGATTTCCTGCTTGGCCCGTATCTATGACCTGCGGTCCGACCCCAGGGTCAAAGTGGCCCTGACCAAGGCGGTGCGCCTCGCGGCGGAGTTTGTCCATCCCGATGGCAGCTATGGTGGTGAGTATGGCAGCCGCAATACCTACAACTTTTTCCCCCATGGCTTTGAGCGGGTGGGGCGCTGGCTGCCCGAAGCCCTGCAAGTCAATGATGGTTTTTTGACAAGCCTGGCCAATGATTGCGGTCCCTGCTATGCCGATGACCACATCGTCGGCCACCACAGCTGGAACTATCTGCTGGCCTGGCAGGATTTTGTCGCTGCGAGACCCCCCCGAACGCCGCGCCCCCAGGGCCGGGTTTGGCTGCCGGAGGCCAAGCTGCTGATCGATCGCCGGGGCAGCACGGAGCTGTATATGGCGCTGAATAAGGGGGGGGGTGTTTAAGCTGTTTCGCGATCGCCAACTCATCCAATCCGACACTCAGCTTTCATTACAACTGAGGCAAAACGGCAAGCTCAAAAACGCCGTCGGCCACCTCGTCGAAGACTACAACCTCCAGCTCGAAGCGGATAGCATCGTCATCCAGGGCGCGCTGGGCTGGGCGAAGCAAAAGCAAATGACGCCGCTGAACCTGATGATTTTGCGGGTCGTGATGCTGACGGTGGGGCGGTTCTACCCCAACCAGGTACGCAGGCTACTGCAAAAGCTGCTGATCACCGGCAAGGATGCAGCGCCGTTTAAGTTTGTGCGGCAACTCCAGTGGCAAGATGGCGCTTGGCTCGTGACCGATGAGCTCAAAAGTGACGCCTGGGACCAGGTGGAGTCAGCGGGCATCGGCGGTGACCAGACCTCGATCTATGTGGTCATGAGTCGCACCTTTCAGCGGGGCCAGCTCCAGCCCTGGCTCGACCTGACAGACAAAGCCAAGGCCCTTCAGCCAGGACAAATCCTGAAATTGCAGCGCAAGCTATGAATAGGTATTGGGAATTGTCCAGCCAGCGTAAAAAATTACAAAACCTCCATCACAGCGTGCCAGTCTTCCCAGACAAAGGGGGCACCCCACCCTAGCGCTCTGGCCACCCCCCTTGGGAAGCTTAGAACCAGATAGGACTTACCCCGGTAGCTCATGCTCAGAAACTTAGACTTCGCGATCCTGGCTCCCATCCCCGAAACTTACTTACTGGCAGGCCGTGAGGCGATCGCCGCCCAGCTAGATGCAGAAATAGCCGATCCCTCCCTCGCCTTCGGCACCAACGAATTCGAGGTCTTCGGCGAAGCCCAGCAAAAACGAGGGGACAAGGCCGTGAGCGTCTTTATCTATGCTTCAGAACCCGCTGAAACCCCGCTCAACCCTGAAATCACCTGGCAGGCCATCTACAAAAGCTCCAGTCACTCCCGCCGGGGCCGCTACACCGGCAAAGCCCTGCGTCGTCCAGCCAACAGCATCAGCCCCCAGGATGCCTGGGCAGTCTACTGGGAGCTGACAGACCTGGAGCTGCTGAAAAAGCCCCTCACCATGGATCGATTTTGCGCCTTGGGTAAGAAGAAAAACCTAGGCGTCCGCTTCCTGCCCAAGGGGCCAATGCTCGTGGAATATCCCGCTTCGCGGTGAGCTGGCCGCCCATCAAAAAACGCCACTGGTTGAGTGGCGTTTTCCCATTACGGGCTGACTGAACGCTGGCCTGTAGCGAGTGGACCGTAACGCAGGGGTTACAACTCGCCTACAGTTGTGCAGGCACCTTGATGTTTGCTTCCCACTTACGCGGTTCGCTCGCCCGGCGGATCGTCCGCCAAATCTGCGTTGCAGCCAAGGTGCCATC
>JAAUQQ010000371.1 GCA_012032745.1 Synechococcales cyanobacterium RM1_1_8 | reverse complement strand
GGGGGTGCTGGGCGTAGGGTGGCCCGCTGGGGGGGACTGGGGGAGGAGGGCGCGATCGCGGCGACCTGCGATCGCGCCCAAGGCCATCCCCAGGGGGTGCGATCGCCCTGGGAATTGCCAGTTAAGTTGCCAGTTAAGTTGCCAGTTAAGTTGCCAGTTAAGTTGCCAGTTAAATGGCCGCTCGGGCGACCGATCGCATCGCCGGTCGGGTTGGCAGCGCGATCGCCCGCCTCGCCCTCCGGGGCCTGGATCCAGCCCCAGCCCTGGGCTACCGCTTCAAAGCCAAATAACCGGGCGGTGAATTGCAGGGTCTGGCCCCAGCGCTGCTGGGTTTTGAAGCGGGCGGCACGGAGCTGCTCGGTTCGCGGGTCATCGAGGTAGCGCTGTTCGAGCTGCTGCAAGGGGAGATCCAGGCGGTCCAAGGCTTGGCGGGTGAGCCGCTGGCCCGGTTCTGGATCCCAATACAGAAAGGCCGGGGCGGGGATCGGGGCGGCGGGGAGCTGTTGGGCTTCTTGGAAAAGGTTGGTGGCGATCGCCAGGGGCTGGTCGTGAGCCATCCAGCCCATGAGTTGGGCCAGCCAGCGCAGGCCGGAGAGCTGTTGGGGGCGAGGGCGGGGCAGGGGCAGCGGGGCAGGGCTGCCAAGGGCGCTGAATGGGCGTGATGCCTGGGATAGCTTGGGGCGCGATCGCCCCAGTCGGTAGTGGTAGTCGGCCACGGCGCGCACGATGGCCTGTTGGAGGGTCCATTGCTGTTCGGCTTCGAGGGGCAGGAGGCGATTGGCGTTATCGACCAGGACCAGGGCGCGGTTATGGAGCTGGCTGGCTAGGCCGCGAATCTGGAGGGTTGGGGTGGCGATGGGGCTGGCCTGGTGCCCGGCGATTTGCCCGGCGATTTGCCCGGCGATTTGCCCGGCGATTGGCTCGGCGTTCTGCTCAGCGATTTGGTGGCCATGGCGTGGGAGGGGGCTGGGGTGGTAATTTTGCCGGTAGTAATTTTGCCGGTAGTAATTTTGCCGGTAGTAATTTTGCCGGTAGTAATTTTGCCGGTGCTGGTTTTGCTGGTGCTGAGAACTGAGGGGCGATCGACGGCAGCCAGGGATCTGGAGGCGTTAGCTTCGATGACGCTGATCCTGGCATCCATCGCGCTGGCATCAATCGCGCTGGCATCAATCGCGCTGGCATCGGCCAGCTCCCGCGCCAGGGCCAAGACCGGCGCGATGATCTCATCCCCAGCGGGGGGCATCACCGGCTGCGATGCTGGCGCGGCACGGCCAATTTGGCGACCGACCAGGCGGGCGGTTTGGAAGGCTGCGTAGAGGGGATAGATCAAGATCTGGGCTCCCCAAACCAAACCCAGACGAACTTCCCGCAGGCGCTGGGCAGCTTGGTGGCTGAGCTTTTGCGATCGCTCAATCACCCGGTTGAGGATTCGGCTTTTATAGCGTCCAGGTTCAGCCATGGGTCGGGTCTCGGTCAGGGGAGATTTGCACAGGGCAGGGGGCGGGAACGGTCTGGGGTTGCGCCTGGGTCTGTTAAGGCTTGTAACGGTTGTCCAGTCCGCATTGTCAGGATTCTAGCGCTGTCTTGGGCCTCGCCCCTAGGCATTTTCTCGCTGCTCCGGGTGCGGCGTTTGAGGTTACAGTCTGGCCTGTATTCTGGGCGTTCGGTAGGCTTTGAAGATTGGACCGATTGAAGATTGGATTTATTTAGGTAGTCTATGGCGATCGCCCTGCCCCCTTTGCCCCACCAGGCCCAGCTCGACCGGCTGCGGGGATTGAGCCAAGTTGATTTGCAGCCCGATTGGCGGTTTTGCTCAGGCGATCTGCCCCTGGAGGAGGCCCTGGTCGCAGCATCTTGGTCCAAATGGGCGGCGGTGGCGTTGAGCGATCGCGCCCATATCGCCTGGGAGGCTGGCAAGCAAGTGCTCTGGCTGGCCCAGCGCTTCGAGGTTCCAGCGGCGCTCCGGGGCTACGACGTTGCGGGCCACCAGATTCGCCTGGACCTGACTTGGTGGGCCGATCGCGCCGAGATCTTTGTCAACGGTCAGCTGGTTCAAGAAGGCGACCTGTTCGACTGTGTAACCAAGTTTTGCCTGACGAAAGCGGCCCGACCGGGGGAAACCTTTGACCTGGCGATGCGCTTGACCAGTCCCGGCCACGATCGCGGTGCCCTGGTCCTCAGCCAAATCCGCTTTGAAGCCGTGGGTCTGCCTGGGCGAACCCTGCCGGAGCCCGGTTCATCGCCGATGAACTGACCGTTTTGGGGCGATACCTACAACGCTTTGGGCCGGATCAGCTCGATACCTTTGCCGCAGCCTTGGCCGAGCTGGATCTGGCGGTCTTGGATCTGGCTTGGGATTTGGATTTAGATGCTGGCAAAGCGGCGGCGGCGGAACAGGGCCAGATTGCCCATGCCGCCCCAATGGCTCAGCTCGAACGGCTGCGCGATCGCCTCCTCCCCTTCAGTTCGCTCCTGAAACAGCGGCGCATTGACCTGCTGGGCCACGCCCACCTGGACATGGCCTGGCTCTGGCCTGTGGCCGAGACCTGGGCAGCGGCGGAGCGGACGTTTGAGTCGGCCCTGGCCCTCCAGGCGGAGTTTCCGGCCCTGACCTTTGGCCATTCCAGCCCGGCGCTCTATGCCTGGATTCAGGAGCACCGGCCCGAGCTGTTTGCCCGGATTAAAGCGGCGATCGCCCAGGGCCGCTGGGAAGTCATCGCCGGGCCTTGGATCGAGCCGGACTGCATCCTGCCCAGCGGGGAATCCCTGGTGCGGCAGTTGCTCTACGGCCAGCGCTATGTGCAGCAGGAGCTGGGGGTGGACAATCGTGTGGCCTGGCTGCCCGATAGCTTTGGCTTTTGCAACCAACTGCCCCAGATTCTCAAGCAGGCGGGGGTAGATTATTTCGTCACGGAAAAGCTGCTGTGGAACGATACGACGGAATTTCCCCACCCGTTGTTTAGTTGGCGATCGCCCGACGGTACGGAGATCACCAGCTACATGTCCGCCCGCATCGGCACTCAGATCGATGCGGTTCAGATGGCGGAATACGGCTGTGCCTGGGAAGCCGCGACGGGGGAGAAGCGATCGCTCTGGCTACCCGGCGTGGGCGATCACGGCGGCGGCCCGACCAGGGAAATGTTGGAGACGGCGGCGCGGTGGCAGGAGTCACCGTTTTTTCCTCGGATGGAATTTACGACGGTCCAGGGCTACCTCGACGAAGTGAGCGATCGCTCCAGCCCCACTCCAAACTCAGCCCCAATCCCCACCCCAATCCCCACCTGGGACCGGGATTTATACCTGGAATACCATCGTGGCTGCTACACCAGTCACGCCGACCAAAAGCGCCACAACCGCCAGAGCGAGGCCCTGCTCTACGAAGCGGAACTCTGGTCCAGCCTGGCCACCCTGGCCACCGCCGCGCCCTACCCCAAGGCCGAAATTGAAGCGCTGTGGAAAACAGTCCTGTTCAACCAGTTCCACGATATTTTGCCCGGCTCTTCGATTCCCGAGGTCTTTGCCGATGCCAACCGCGACTGGGATGCGGTCTTCCAAGGCGGCGATCGCCTCCGCGAGGCGGCCCTGGGGGCGATCGCCCAGGCGATCGCACTACCCACGCCGCCCCAGCCCGATGCGGTGCCCCTGGTGATTTTTAATAGTTTGAACTGGGGCCTAGGGGGGCGGCGATCGCCAATTCTCCCCATTGACCTGCCCGAAGCCGGAGACTGGCAGGCGCGGGATACCAACGGCCAGCTCCTGCCCTCCCAGCCCCGCAGTGATCACCAACTGCTGGTCCAAGCGCCCAGCATTCCCGGCGTTGGCTATGGCCTGGTCTGGCTCTGCCCCGTCTCGGCCCAGGCCCCAGGGGAGTCGGTGAGTCAGGATGGGCTCGACAGCCCCAAATCCCCCTCACCCCCAGCCCCTCTCCCAACAGTGGGAGAGGGGAGCAACAGCCCCAAAGCGAGGGCTGAGGTTCGGTCCCCCGTCTTCCCCCGTGGGAGCAAGGGGTTAGGGGATGAGGGGGCAGCCTTCCAGGCCGAGCTCCCAACCTACCAATTGGAAAACGACCACCTGCATGTCACCCTTGACCCCCAAACCGGCGACCTGGCCCAGGTCTTTTCCAAATCCCTCAACCGCGACCTGCTCAGCGGCCCCGGCAACCAGCTCCAAGCCTTCCGCGACCAGGGCCAATATTGGGATGCCTGGAACATCGACCCCGACTACGCCCAGCACCGCCTCCCCGACAGCGACCTGATCAGCATTGAGGCGATCGCCCAGGGGCCGCTGGAAGGGCGACTGCGGGTGGTGCGGCGCATCAGCCAGTCCATCTGCCGCCAGGACTATTCGCTCCAGCGCGGCTCCCCCCTGCTGCGCATCGAGACGGAAATTGACTGGCAGGAGGATCATGTCCTGCTCAAGGCCGCCTTTCCCCTAGCCCTGGAGGCCGACGAACTGATCACCGAAGTCCCCCACGGCATCATCAGCCGACCGACCCGGCCCCAAACCGAGGCCGAAAAAGCCCAGTGGGAAGTCCCTGCCCTGCGCTGGGCGGCGCTGAACACACCGGGAACGGAGCCAAATCCCTGGGGCGTGAGCCTGCTAAACGACTGCAAATATGGCTACGATGCCGGGCCGAGCCAGCTGCGGCTGA
>JAAUQQ010000016.1 GCA_012032745.1 Synechococcales cyanobacterium RM1_1_8 | reverse complement strand
GCCGCCGATCTTGTCGGTAAGGGGGCCGTTGATGACGAACGAGAGGCCGTAGGTGAGGGCCGTCGGGCTTTGGCCCGCGGCATCTTGGCGCCGTGCCGGCGCTTGCGCAGCGGGCGCGCGTCGGCTAACGTTCCCGTTTTGCCGCTGCGAAAGGGAAACCGCATGCACACGCCAGAGATGCGCGCCGCACAAATCGACGACATCCGCAGACTGCCCGAACAGCTCGCCGCCGCCAGGGCAGTCGGCATCACCGCCCCACCGATCTACATGGACAGCCTGGCCAAATATGGCGCGATCGCCCGAGGCGATGGCGATCTCTACCTGCGCCTGCCCTCCGCCAGCTCGCTCCACCGCCATGAAAACATCTGGGACCATGCCCCAGGGGCGATCGTCCTGGAAGAAGCGGGGGGACAGGTGAGCGATCGCCATGGCCATCCCCTTGATTTCACCAGCGGCATCAAAATGTTCAACAACGTCGGCATCGTCGCCAGCAATGGCATTCTCCACGATGGGGTGCTACGAGCCTTGCGGTCTTGAAGCCGGGTCGCAGCAGCCGAATAGCCGTCACCAAATAGCCGTCACCAAATAGCCGTCACCAAATAGCCGTCACCGAAACTGATGCGGAAAAAGAGATCTCCGCACTGAATCGAAAGATAGAACCCAAACAGCGAAATATGGGCTATCTTGATGCACTAACTGTTTCAGATCACAAAGGGGGCGACCACAAATGGCATCCACATCCTGCGGCAAGCTCGTGCAGTTCCTACGCGAAGAACTGGCCCTCTCCCCCGACTCGATCAACATGGCCCTGAAGCGCAGCAAGCGCGATCCTGGCCCGCTCCAGATGATTCTCTGGCGCTATGGGCTGATTACCATCGAACAGCTAGAACGCATCTATGATTGGCTAGAGCAGGAACCCGTGGCCTAAGGTGGGGGCTGAGTTCCTAAGGGTTTCAGATTTTGCCCCAGCCTGGCAGGGGCTAGCTCCGATCGCCCGCATTGCAGTTTTCCTGCTGGTTTGGCTGGTGGCCTGGCTGCCCCTGGCGATTGTTCTGGGACGCAGGCTGGGCTGGCAGTTTCCCCAACACCCAACTCCGGCCCAAAAGCTGCCCCTGGTTCTGTCGCTCTATGCCTGGGCTCCGGCATTGCTGTGGGCAGCGGCGACGCTGTCAAGACAGTCCTGGCAGGGGGCCTATGGCTGGTTTTGGACCTGGGCATTTGTGGGCCAGGTGGTCCTGGGCCTGGGTCTGGGCCTGGGGAGCTTAGTGCTGCTGTGGGGGCTGGCGCGATCGCGCCAATGGCTGACACTGACTATTTCCTGGCCCCAGCTCCTGGGCCTGGCTCCTTTGATTTTGCTGGTGGCGCTGATCATTAGCAGCGTCGAGGAACTGGTGTTTCGCGGCTTCCTGATTGGGGAATTAGGCCATTCTGTGGGGGGCTGGGCGGCGATCGCCCTCGCCAATCTGCTCTTTGCCCTGCTGCACCTACCCTGGGAGCCATTGCGCACAGGCCTGCCCCAACTGCCGGGGCTGTGGGTCATGGGATTGGTACTGTCCGTAAGCGTGATCAAGACTGGGGATTTGGGGCTGGCGGTGGGGCTACATGGGGGCTGGGTCTGGGCGATCGCCAGCCTAGATGCCGTCGCAGCACTGCAATACACCGACAAGCTGCCGACCTGGGTAATGGGCCACAATGGCAACCTCACCGCAGGGCTATTGGGCATCGGCTTTTTGTCGCTGATGGGCGCTGGTCTTTGGGCCTGGCCCTAGCATGGCCTTGGGCTGGGGGCAATGCACCAGGTCTGGTTAGGCCATGCCGCAGGAGTCTGGCTACGCGATCGCCACTTCATCCGGCTTGGCAAAAATCATCCGCCCCGCCGAAGTCTGCAAGGCCCCCGTCACCACCACATCCAGCTCATCCCCGATGCGGTTTTGGCCCTCTTCAACCACCACCATCGTGCCATCATCGAGATAGCCAATGCCCTGGGTCGGCTCCTTGCCCCGCTTGAGAATTTTGAGGTTGAGATTGTCGCCGGGCAGGTAGCTGGGGCGCAGAGCTTTGGAGAGCTGATTGACATTGAGCACATCCACGCCCTGGACCTGGGCAACGCCGCTGAGATTGAAGTCGTTGGTCAGCAGCAGGCCATCCAAGTCCTGGGCCAGGCGAACCAGCTTGGCATCGACCGTGGCGATGTCCGGATAGTCGCGGGAGTTGATGATGATTTGGTCAGGATATTCCAGGCGCAGACGGTTGAGCATGTCCAGGCCCTGGCGGCCCCTGGCCCGCTTTTGGCTACTGCTGGAATCGGCCACCTGTTGCAGCTCCAACAAAACGAATTGGGGGACAATCAACTTGCCTTCAAGGAAGCGGGTTTCCAACAGGGCCTGAATACGGCCATCGATGATGCAGCTCGTGTCTACGATTTTGCAGATGGCGCGGTCGACGCGATCGCCAGACAGCAAATCGCTGCCCGCATTGGGGTTAAACAGACGAATCAGCGATCGCCCATGGGCATCGGCCAAGCTCACGCCAGTGACACCAAACAACAACGCGCTGATCACCGCTGTAATCGGCTTGATAAAGGAAAATTCGCTGGGAATGGGCAGCAACAGCACCGGAGCCAGCATCAAATTGGCAATCAACAGGCCAATCACCAGCCCCGCCGCCCGGCTGATCAGCAGATCCGCAGGCAGAGCCTTTACCTGGGCCTGGACCCGGCGATAGTAGCCCTGGGCCAGCAGGCCCAAAGCCCAGGACAGCAGCGCCGCAAAGCCTGCGGTCACGAAACGCAGACCCTCCACATTGCTCACCTGGAGCAGGACAGAATCCGGCAAATAGTCAATGCCATAGAATCCGATTCCAGCACCCGCTAGGATGAATGAGATGACGATGACGGCGTCGAGCATGGGGACCGGCCAAGAAGTCTTGCTGCACAGAGCCTGGGCGCACAAGGCATTACCCCGCCATTATACTGGCTGACTTCCCGGAACTGTTCGACGGGGCAGGGCGGTCAACCGACCGGCCACCAGTCTCGGAAAAAGCGCTCACTGCATCAGGGTTTGGCGCAATCTTTGGCGCAATCTTTGGAGCCATCTTTGGAGCAATCCCTTGACCCCTAGCGATGCCACCTCGGCCTACCTACACATTCCATTCTGTCGGCGACGCTGCTTTTATTGCGATTTTCCGATCTCGGTGGTGGGCGACAAACGCCACGGCGAAGCGGCCCCCGCGATCAATCAGTATGTGGCCCAGCTCGTCCGGGAAATTCAGCTCACGGGCCAGGGGCGATCGCGCCCCTCCCAGGCCCTGCCCTGCAGACCATTTTCTTCGGCGGGGGAACCCCCTCCCTACTGGCGGTAACCCAGCTCGGGGCGATTTTAGAAGCCCTGGAGCAGGCTTTTGGCATTGCAGCGGGGGCGGAACTGGCGATCGAGATGGATCCTGGCACCTTCGACTGGGCCAAGGTGCAGGGCTATCTGGCCCTGGGCATCAATCGCATCAGCCTGGGATCCCAAGCCTTTCAGCCTGATCTCCTGGCGGCCTGTGGGCGAACCCACCAAGTCGAAGATATTTATACCTCCGTCGCGCTGCTGCGCCGGGCGGGCCTCGACAACTTCAGCCTGGATTTAATTTCGGGCTTGCCGGGGCAGAGCCTAGCAGATTGGCGGGCCTCCCTGGAGGCAGCGATCGCCCTCCAGCCCACCCATGTCTCAGCCTACGATCTGGTAATTGAGCCCACAACAGTCTTCGGCAAGCGCTACGCAGCGGGCATCGGCCCCCTGCCCGAGGATGAAGCCACGGCCCAGATGTACCGCCTGGCCCAGGGCCTGCTCACCGAGGCGGGCTATGGCCATTATGAAGTCTCGAACTATGCCCAGCCGGGCTGGCAATGTCGCCACAACCGGGTCTATTGGGAAAATTGCCCCTACTACGGCTTTGGCATGGGAGCGGCCAGCTACACCCAGGGGCGGCGGTTTGCCAGACCCCGGACGCGGCGGGAGTATTTTGCCTGGCTGGAAGATTTGGCCCTGGGCCAGGCCGAACTGGGCGAACCGCTGACGCCCCAGGACCGACTGCTGGAAACGTTGATGCTGGGGCTGCGGCTGACGGAAGGGGTGGCCCTGACGCAGCTAGAGGCAGCGTTTGGAGCGGCGGTGGTGGCCCAGGTATTGAAGACAGTGCAGCCGTTTGTCCCCCTGGGCTGGGTGAGTCTGGAAGAACAGCGGCTGGGGCTGACGGATCCGGAGGGAATGCTGTTTTCCAATCAGGTGTTAGCCCGGCTATTTGAGGTTCTGGATGGAGCGGTTCTGGAGCGGGGATAAACCTTCACGCCTTCGGATCAAACCGCCCAGCCCGCACATCCTCACAAAATTCCGCCGTCGCCCCCAACGCCGCCTGGCGTAGGTTGACGTAGACCTTAGCAAAGGGCGGCTGGCGATCGCTCAAGCCCCACAGATCCGCCGTCACCAACACCTGACCATCGCAGTCTGGCCCCGCCCCAATGCCAATCGTCGGAATCATCAGCTTTTGACTGATCTGCCGGGCCAGCTCCGCCGGCACATGCTCCAACACAAGGGCAAAGGCCCCCGCCCGCTCCAGCGCCACCGCTTGGTCAATCAGTGCAGCCTGTTCCGCCTCACCCTGGCCCTGCTGCCTAAGGCCAAGTTGATGCAGCGACTGGGGCGTCAGGCCGATGTGGCCCATCACCGGAATGCCAATATTCACCAGCCGCCGCACCGTTTCGATCATTTCGGGGTGGCCGCCTTCGAGCTTCACCCCCTGCATTCCCGCTTCCTTGAGGGCGCGACCGGCGGAAGCGATCGCCTGACCCACGCTCTCCTGATAGGTCAAAAACGGCAAATCCAAAACCACCAACGCCCGCTTCACCCCTCGCCGCACCGCCCGACCATGGTGCAACATTTCATCCAGCGTCAGCGGCAAGGTGCTGTCATGGCCCAGGACCGCCATGGCCAAAGAATCCCCCACCAAGACCAAATCCGCCCCCGCCTGATCAACGATCACCCCACTCATATAATCCCAAGCCGTCAGCGCCACAATGGCCCTGCCCTGGAGCTTATACTGCATCAGCTTCTGAACTGAAATTCCCACACCCACCCCCTAATTTAGCGACAACCCCATCTCCCCCATCTCCCCATCCCCCCATCCCACTACTCAACCACCCGACTAAACGTCTCATGGGCCCGAGCGCGGCTAGTGCTGGCACTCACCCAGGCCAACCCCTCCGTCGTACCCACCCAGAGCTTATTGCCAGTGTCCGGAGAAATGCTCAGGATGCGGCTCGAAGGCAAATTATAAATTTCATCAATCACCGCGCCATTGTAGGGATTGATGCGGAACAGGCCCCGCTCCGTCCCCGCCCAGATACCACCATCATCATC
This sequence comes from Synechococcales cyanobacterium RM1_1_8, assembly GCA_012032745.1. GTDB lineage: Bacteria > Cyanobacteriota > Cyanobacteriia > PCC-9006 > JAAUQQ01 > JAAUQQ01. The sequence goes on along the minus strand of JAAUQQ010000016.1, from coordinate 22,964 downwards.
GAAGCTGAGGGCCGTGACATTTCTGCCCCGCATGGGGGTGACACTGCGGGTGACGCGGTTGGTGCCTGGATCAATCACGATCAGGCCCTCGGGCGTTCCCGCCCAGAGGTTGCCGAAGCGATCGGTGACTAGGGCATTAACGGTTTCGCCGGGCAGGTCAGCGATGCGCTGCGTGACAAAGGCGCTGGCGGTTTCGACCTTGACCAGACCATCCAGGGTGCCCACCCACAGGTCGCCATTTCTATCCAGGGTCATGGCATTGGCGCTGATGCCGGGCAGCTTCCTCAGCGTCGTCATGGTCAAGCCCTCATCGGGGCTGATCAGGGCTAGGCCGCGATCGCCCCCCGCCCACAGATACCCCCGCGTGTCGATCAGCAGGGACTGCACCCGGTTCGAGGGCAGGGTAAAGTTCTCTGCCGTAATTTCGGAGCTGCGCGGATCAATGCGCTTGAGGCCATCAAACGTGCCGATCCAAATGCGACCAACCTTGTCTTCGACCATGGCTTCGACCGTCGTCTCGGGCAGGCCAATGCGGGCCAGGATGCGGCCGGTGTTGGGGTCGATGCGGGCCACGCCCTGCCAGGAGCCCACCCAGAGCCCGCCTTCATAGTCGGGGCTGAGCACCGAAACCCGATAGCTTTCTTGGATCGAGAGATCGTCCTGGAGGGCGCGATCGCTGGGCAGGGGATCCCGACCTGGGGGCGGGGGCTCGATCGGATAGACGCTGTTGCGGCTGTCGGAGGGGGTTTGGGCCTGGACGCGATCGCCCGGCGTTGCGCTCAATAGCGCTCCCAGCAGGATGCCCAGCAGCACCCTAGTGGCGGCATTTCCCCAACTCGCCTTGCCCCGGTTCAACCGTTTCATTCCCAAGCTCCCATTCATCCTCAAGCTCCCACGGCGTCCAATCCAACAGCGGCCCAGCGGCTCGATAGATTCTACACAGCGAACGGGGAAATGCGTCGAGATCCGGCTTAGAAGTTCTGGCCAGGCTTCCAGGGGATAGCGAGGCGTCAGCCAAAACGGCGCTTTCCAACTCAAAGGATGAGGTGCTAGACTAGTAGGTGGCTCGGACCCATGCGGTTGTAACGCCCAAATCTTGTCAGGACCGGAAGGTAGCAGCAACAAGGGATGCTTACGACAGGCGTGGACTTCGGGCCTTTTTAGTTTTTTTCTGGACCCGTTTTTTCTGGACCCGCACGCTGCGCCGCCGCTTGAGCGCAGCATGGGAGTTTCAGTCCCAGCTTCGGACATAATCTCAACCCTAACCTGAACCCCAGCCAAAATGCTTTTGGCTGGTTTTTTTGGGCTGGTTTTTTCGACTGGGGTTCGTTGTGTCTGGCTCCATGGCCGCCAGATCTCGTTGTGGCTCCCAGAAACAGCCGCCGGGACCAAGGGCCGGGCTAGATGGCGGCGTTCTGGCTGAATTTGCGCTATACGTAGGAAGCCGCGCTAATGCCGCCGCAGGGTGCAGATTGCAGGGTTAAGGGTTCTCGCTCCCCCGCCATCCAGCGATCGCACCACCCCGCTGTTGCAAAGGCAGCCGCTGCTGTGAACTATTAGCTCAGCAACGCAAATTTAATCAGGTGTGAATAGGGAGTATTTATGGCGATTCATTGGCTACAGGCACTCGAAGTTGGCAAATACCTCGTCAGCCAGCGCCTCAAAGGCAACAAGCAGTTTCCCCTCGTGCTCATGCTGGAGCCCCTGTTCCGCTGCAACCTGGCCTGCACGGGCTGCGGCAAAATCCAACACCCCGCCGAAGTGCTCAGACAGAACCTCAGCCCCGAAGACTGCTTCCGGGCGGCGGAAGAATGTGGAGCCCCGGTAGTTTCCATCCCCGGCGGCGAACCCCTGCTGCACCCCCAGATTCAAGAAATCGTCGAAGGCTTGGTGGCCCGCAAAAAGTTTGTTTACCTCTGCACCAATGGCCTGCTGCTGGAGAAGAGCTTGGACAAGTTCAAGCCCTCGCCCTACTTCAGCTTCAGCGTCCACCTAGATGGCCTCAGGGAGCAGCATGACAAATGTGTGGACCGCGATGGCGTCTTCGACAAAGCCATCTCCGCCATCCGCGCCGCCAAGGCTCGCGGCTTCCGCGTCACCACCAACACCACGGTGTTCGATGGCACTCCCGCTGCAGAAGTGCAGGAATTCTTCGACTACCTGGGCCAGCTCGGTGTCGATGGCATGATGGTTTCGCCGGGTTACAGCTATGAGTGGGCTCCCGACCAGGACAACTTCCTGGCCCAGGAAAAGACCAAGGCCCTGTTCCGGGAAATCCTCGCCCCCTACAAAGCTGGCCAGAAGAAAAGCTGGGTGTTTAACCACAGTCCGTTGTTTCTGGATTTCCTCATGGGTGAAAAGGATTACGAATGCACCCCCTGGGGCAGCCCCAGCTACAGCGTCTTTGGCTGGCAAAAGCCTTGCTACTTGGTCAACGAAGGCCACTACAAAACGTTCCAGGAGCTGCTGGAGAAGACGGAGTGGGAAAAGTACGGCAAGAAGAGCGGCAATCCCAAGTGTCAGGACTGCATGGTCCACTGTGGCTATGAGCCCACGGCGGCGCTGGATTCCATGGAGCCTGCCAATGTGGGGCGATCGCTGGCTTCGCTGTTCAACTAGTGACGACCCAGGGCTGAGCAGTGTCTTGCCACGGCTACAATGGGTTTGCCACTGCTTAACCTGAGCCGCCCCAGGAGAATCTGCCCCGGCTGGGGGAAGGACGGCAAGGTAGTCGGCGAATGCTCAGGCCCTGGCCCCTGGCCCTAGCCAAACCGGCCATTACTATCGGGCTGCAATTCCCTTTGGGGCAGATCTTTGTGGATGACAAAACGGTTGGCGACCGTCTCGGGCTGGATTGCCGAAAGGATGGCATGGCCAGAATCGGTGACAATCACCGCCCTGGTCCGTCTGCCGTAGGTGGCATCCACCAGTTGGCCACGCTCCCTTGCATCGTTAATAATGCGCTTGATAGGAGCCGATTCTGGACTCACGATCGCAATGACACGGTTCGCAGAAACGATATTCCCAAAACCGATGTTGATCAGCTTAATATCCATTAGAATCAGCTCTTTCTCAGGAGCATTAAGAAAATATTTATTTATATGATACTAGCCTTGCATTGATGCTAACAACATTAGAATTTATTCGGTATTGATTCGTAATCAAATCGTATCGTGCTTCGACAGCCTAAAACTACTGAGCAGATATGCTCATTTCAAGGATTCTTTTGAGGGTCATTTGTACTCGATTACCCCACTGTCGATAGCAAAGTCAATGGCGAAGTCAATGGCGAATCTAGCTCGGAGGATGTTTGAGAATAGCTTTGGCTGTAGCGGGTGGTGCCCCTAGCCCGTACTTTGGATTAAACAAGCGGGCATAGTCTAGCCTGTTGGGTATAGAATCGCTGGCCTTGGCGAATTCTCCAAGGGAACCAGGACAATCCTAGCTGCGGCTTCAACTGCCGTTTTTCAGATCGCCCCGGTCGCGTCCGATTCCTTCTGAGCCTGCCCCCCAAGCCGCTTCCCTATCTCTGTATGACTTGCGATCCCTCCGCACAATTTCGCTGATCGACATTCGAGGCCACCGTGCAACCCTTTGATTTCACGACCCAGGCCGCTGTTTGCTGGGAGCTTCAGACGAACTTCCTGCCGGCTCGGTTGGAAACGGTCTACCAACGCGATCGCACACCCTCTACCTGGGCCTGCGCACCTTCCAGGGACGGAGCTGGCTAACGATTTGCTGGGATCCCCAGGCGGCTCGCATCCACCTGGGCGCAGCGCCCCCCAAAGACCCCGATACCTTCGCCTTCAGCCAGCAAATCCAAAGCCAAATCAAAGGGCTAGCCCTCAGTCAAATTGTACCGATTTCTCCCTGGGAGCGGGCATTAGACTTACAGTTCGCAGCCCGTCCTGAAGAACCGCCCCTGTGGCATCTCTATGTGGAGATCATGGGCAAATACAGCAATGTGCTGCTGGTCAATGGAGACAACCAAGTGGTCACCGCCGCCCGCCAGGTCAATGACCAACAATCCCGCGTGCGGGCCATTCAGACCGGGCAGCCCTACAGTCCGCCGCCCAGCCTCCAAGAGGCAAGGCCCAGCCTGGAAGAATCCCAGCAGGACTGGCAGGAGCGGGTGGCGCTGGTGCCGGGCGAGATCGCCAAGAACCTGCGCTGTACCTATCGCGGCCTCAGCTCCCAGCTCAGCCAGAGCCTGGTGGCGGCAGCGGGCCTCGATGCCCAGCAGTCGAGCGCCAGCCTCACCGCAGCAGACTGGCAGCGGCTGTTTGCCGCCTGGCGACATTGGCTGTTCTGCTTGGACCAGGGGCGGTTTGAGCCCGGCTGGACTGAGCGAGGCTATGGCGTCCTGGGTTGGGGCTTGGTGCGCCCTGCCCAGGACACCCAGCATCTATTGGATACCTATTATGGACAACAGCGCGATCGCCAACAGTTCAATCAAATCCAACATCAGCTCTACCAAAAGCTCAAAACCGTCCTCACCAAGCTGCGCCGCAAAGCCCAGGGGTTTGAACAGCGCCTCAGCCAATCCGCCAGCGCCGATGCCCTGCGGGCCCAGGCCGACCTGCTCATGGCCCACCTACAAGATTGGCAGCCGGGCCTGACCCAGATGGTCCTGAATGACTTTGCCACGGGCGTGGCCGTTGCCATTGCCCTCAATCCCGAATACAGCGCCGTCCAAAACGCCCAGAAGCTTTATAAACAGCACCAAAAGCTCAAGCGAGCCCGCCTGGCGGTCCAGCCGCTGTTGGCGGAGGTACAGGCGGAAATTCATTATTTGGAGCAAGTGGAGGATAGCTTGGATGCCCTGGGTGGCAATCTGGCTCGGACCGAGGGCGATCGCGAGGGGGGCGATCTAGATCGAGCCGACCTCACCGCCCTGCTCGAAATCCGCGATGAACTCGTCCAGCAGGGCTACCTGGCCGATCCCACCGGACGTCACCACCGCAATGTCGCTGACTCCAAAATCGACTTTCACCGCTACCAAAGCCCCAGCGGCATCACCCTCCTGATTGGCCGCAACAATCGCCAAAACGACCAGCTCAGCTTCCGCATCGCCAAGGACTACGACCTCTGGCTCCACAGCCAGGAAATCCCCGGCAGCCACGCCCTGCTGCGTTTGGAGCCCGGCATGGCCCTCGATCCGGTCGATCTCCAATGGGCCGCCGACCTAGCAGCCCTCCACAGCCGTGCCCGCCAGAGCGACCAGGTGCCGGTGGTCTACACCCAGCCCCGCCATGTCTACAAGCCCAAGGGCGCGAACCCCGGCATGGTGATTTACAAGCATGAGCAGGTGATTTGGGGACAGCCCCAGCGGGCCAAGCGAGGATTAGAGCAGCTTCCCCCCAGGCTTCAGTGAAGGACTAGCGAAAGATCAGGGAAATATCAGTGAAGTTTCGTTACAGATCCGCCCCTTTGTCCGCTACAATCTGAAGCGCACTGGAAGCAATGGATACAGAAATTCGTGCGTTTGGGAATACGCCGACTTTTCCTCTAGTAGAGACACATTGCCATTGCTTCAGAGCTTCATAGGCCAGCCTTGCCAGGGCTGGCCTTTTGCATTTTGAGGGAGTCTTGGAGGGAGCCTTGGGCAGGGTATTCCTGCGGCGGACATCCCACCCTGGAGATTACAATGGGAGCGACTGCGATCGCCCTATCCCAAAGCCCCTCCTATGACCGCGCCCAGCGAATTGAAACCAAGTCCCGCTGTGGAAGAAGCCGCCGAATCCCTCAGCCCCAAATCGCGCAGCCAGGTGCGCGAAGAGCTGGGCTGGGATGAAGCCCCGGATGATGTGGAGATGTCGCTGTTTGATCACCTGGAAGAGCTGCGCCTACGCATTTTCCTGGGGCTGATTGCGCTTCTGGGCGGCGTTATTCTCTGCTTTGCCTTCGTCAAGCCCCTGGTGAAATTCTTAGAAGGGCCTGCCCAGGGCGTCACCTTTCTCCAGCTCTCTCCGGGGGAATACTTTTTTGTTTCCCTCAAGGTGGCGGCCTACAGCGGCATGGTGATTGCCAGCCCCCTGGTGATCTACCAAATCATGCGTTTTGTGCTGCCGGGGCTGACCCTGCGGGAGCGCCGCTTCATTGGGCCAATTGTCTTGGGTTCTACGGTGCTGTTTGCGGCGGGCCTGGCATTTGCCTATTGGGCATTGATTCCAGCGGCGCTCAACTTTTTCATGAGCTACGGCGCGGATGTGGTGGAGCAAATGTGGTCGATTGACCGCTATTTCGAGTTCGTGCTGCTGCTGATGTTCAGCACCGGCTTGGCCTTCCAGATCCCCATTCTCCAGTTGCTGCTGGGGCTGTTTAAGATTGTCACCGCTCGACAAATGCTGGCGGGCTGGCGCTATGTGATTCTGGCCGCAGCAGTGCTGGGCGCGGTGCTGACGCCTTCGACCGACCCCTTGACGCAATGTCTCTTGGCCGGGGCGGTGACGGGGCTTTACCTGGGGGGGGCCGGGGCTGTGGCCTTGGTGACCCGGAGCTAGGCTAGCTCGCGAATCTAGCAGCTCGCTAATCCAACATCCATTCCGAAGCGCGATCGCCCAATTCCAGCGTCAGCGGAATGCTGATGGCCTTGCCGATGCGGGGTCTGTGCTTGGCGGTGGCGATCGCCGCCTCTAGCTGGGCCACCGCCCCCAGGGCTTCGAGATAACTACCCACCTCATCCAGGCGGGTCTCATATTCCTCGGGGCTGAGGGGAAAGGAAGCCTGCTCCAGATACTTCCACATAATCTGCACCACAATCTTGCCCTGGGTCCGGCGAAGCTGTACGTCATAGGAGCGGCCCCACTTCTCAATCAACCGTTGGTGAAGTTCCAATCCTGTCATGGCAATCGTTTCTTTGAGCTGAGCTCAGGTTAATGATTCTTAATACGGGACGCTAGCGGTTTGCAGGAATGCAATAATACTTACTGATAGTCTACAAAATCCTGCTCCCCTCAACCGCCTGGCTGCTGTGGAGAAGTCGCCTAGCCATCGTCCAGCCGCCGCTTCGCGGAGCTTCCCATTATTGCTTGGGCCCAGGTCTAGTCTGGCCACTCCTCTGTGGTCTGGCCGTTTTAATCAATCACTGCAAATCACTAAGCATATGTCTCAAGCATCCGGAGCCGCTGATGTCCCCAGCATGGGGCGTCGCCAGTTTATGAACCTGCTGACCTTTGGCACCACCGGGGGCGTTGTTGCCGGTGCCCTCTATCCAGTGGTTCGCTACTTTATCCCCCCCTCTAGCGGCGGCAGCGGTGGCGGCGTGGTTGCCAAGGATGCAGTCGGCAACGATGTGGTCGCCAGCGCCTTTTTGGCTGAACACAATGTGGGCGATCGCGCCCTAGTCCAAGGCCTCAAAGGCGACCCCACCTACCTAGTCGTGGATGGGCCGGAGGAAATCCGGGGCTATGGAATGAGCGCTGTCTGCACCCACCTGGGCTGCGTCGTGCCCTGGAACGCCAGCGAAAACCGCTTCATCTGCCCCTGCCACGGCTCCCAGTACGATGAGACCGGCAAGGTGGTGCGCGGCCCGGCCCCCCTCTCCCTGGCCCTGGCCCACGTGGACATTGCCGACGACAAGGTCTCCGTTTCTCCCTGGAAAGAAACCGACTTCCGCACGGGCGATTCCCCCTGGTGGTCCTAGGCCACCGCAAACGCTCTCACTGACCCTGCCTGACTCTCCCCCAATTCCCCAACTTTTTTAGAACCCACTTCTAGATCATCACGATGAGAAACCTGTCTTTTAACCTGTTGACCCAAGGGCGGCGCTGCCTGCGGTGGGCCTCTCGCACGGTGGTCGTGGCGGCCCTAGTCCTGGCCGTCCTGGCAGGCTCGGATCTAATCGCGCCCCAATCCGCCGCTGCCTACCCCTTTTGGGCCCAGGAAAGCTACGAAACCCCCCGCGAGGCCACCGGCAAAATTGTCTGTGCCAACTGCCACCTGGCCAAAAAACCCGTGGAAGTGGAATTCCCCCAGGCCGTCCTGCCCGACACTGTGTTCAAGGGGATTGTCAAAATTCCCTATGAGGATGGGCTCCAGCAGATCCAGGCCGATGGCAGCAAGGGCGGTTTGAACGTCGGTGCGGTGGTGATGCTGCCCGAAGGCTTTACCCTGGCCCCCGAAGATCGCCTGACCGAGGAGCTGAAGGAAGAGACCGAAGGGGTCTTCTACCAGACCTATGCGGAAGACAAGCAAAATATCATTATTGTCGGTCCCCTGGGCGGCGAAGAAAATCGTGAGATTGTTTTCCCCATCCTTTCTCCTGACCCCGGCAGCAACAAGTCAGTCAACTTTGGTAAATATTCAGTCCATGTGGGCGGCAACCGGGGCCGGGGCCAGGTCTACCCCACGGGGGACGCCAGCAATAACAACGCCATCAAAGCAACGGCTGCTGGGGTGGTAACGGAGGTGTCTGACAGCGCGGTGACCATCGATTCCGAAGCGGGGCCGGTGTCCGTGGCGATTCCAGCAGGTCTTCAGTTGACCGCTGCGGTGGGTGATACCGTGGCTTCTGGCACCGCCCTGACCGCCGATCCCAATGTGGGTGGCTTTGGTCAGCATGATGTGGAGATTGTGCTCCAGAGCAGTGGGCGCATTGCTGGGATGCTGGTCTTCTTTGCTGGGGTGATGCTGACCCAGATCATGTTGGTGTTGAAGAAGAAGCAGGTGGAGAAGGTGCAGGCGGCTGAGATGAATTTCTAGGGATGAGATTCTAGGGTGAGTGGGGTCTGGCTCGGGAATTGAGCCCAGACTGGCTACAAGCCCTGGTCAACTGGGCTGCGACTCAAATCAACAAGAAGGGGGTGCCTGGTGGTGCTCCCTTTTTGTTTGGGGTGAGCTGGCTTGGGGTGAATTGTTGGGAGTGAGCTGGGGATGAGCCAGGGTGGGGCGATCGAGGCTGTGACGATGCACAGGTCTGTTTTTCTGATGCGAGTTCGCTAAGGTGGGAGCAATTCCCAAGGTTTAATGGTTAGGTGGGGCCTGAGTTGGGCACCCCTGCCCAACCCAGGCCGCCCCACTCAGGCCCGCCCAACTCAAATCTCCTGCATCTTGCGCCTATGCTCCCCTTCGCGTTCCAATTCACATCGCCCGGCCCGGTGCTGTATGACTTTGGGCCAGTGGCCATTCGTTGGTATGGCCTGCTGATTGCCAGTGCCGTGCTGATTGGACTGTCGGTGTCGCGCTGGCTGGCGACAAAGCGCCAGGTGGATCCCGAATTGATGAGTGACTTGGTGCTGTGGATGGTGGTGGCGGCGATTCCCTGTGCGCGGCTCTACTATGTGCTGTTTGAGTGGCAACAGTACGCAGATAATCCGGGGCAGGCGATCGCCATCTGGCAGGGCGGCATTGCCATCCACGGGGCGATGATTGGCGGCACCCTGGCGGCGCTGATCTTTGCAAAGCTCAAGCAGGTGTCGTTTTGGCAGCTTGCCGACCTGGCCACGCCTGCGGTGATCCTGGGCCAGGCGATCGGCCGCTGGGGCAATTTCTTCAATTCTGAGGCCTTTGGCCGCCCGACCGACCTGCCCTGGAAGCTCTACATTCCCGAAAAGCTGGTGATCGCGGGCCGCACAATTTTTCCCCGCCCCAGCCAATTCGCCGATGTGGCCTACTACCACCCGACGTTTTTGTATGAATCGCTCTGGAACTTTGCGCTGCTGGCGCTGCTGCTGTTCTTGTTTTTCCAGGGCCTGGGGGGGCGGCTGAAGCTGAAACTGGGGGCGATCGCCTGCCTCTATCTGATGGGCTACAGCCTCGGGCGCATCTGGATTGAGGGCCTGCGCATGGACAGCCTCATGTTGGGGCCACTGCGGGTGGCCCAGGTGGTCAGCCTGATTGGCATTGTCCTGGGCGGGGCAGGGCTGCTGTGGCTCTATGGCCTCAAGCGAGACCTGCCCGATGTGGTGGGAAAAACCACCCCTCCGGGCCAACAGCCTGATTCCTAAGAGCCCAGGCCGCGAGAACCCAGGTCACGAAACAAACCAGGTCACGAAAAAACCCATGTCCCGGCGGAAGATATTCCTAAACCAGTAAGCTAAAGCCTAGGTCAGGAGCCTCCGGTGGGCCATGGGCATTGAGTCAGGGTGCATCTACCAGCTATTACTACGGGGCTGCGCTCTGCCCTCCGGAATCTCTCTCAAACTAATTCGATGAATTGTGACACCGCCCTACGCAGTCATGATGCTGCCCTACCCATTGCCGCACCAGCCCCCAAGCACCAGCCCCCAAGACTGTCTAAACCCAGACCATGACAACTTCTACCCTTGCTCCATCCCTGCTGCGCCTAGAAACCCAGCCCAGCCCAGGCGTTTACATTGTGGGAGCCGGGCCGGGCGATCCTGAGTTGATGACGCTGAAAGCGCTCAAGCTACTGGGCGCTGCGGATGCTATTTTTTATGCCGACTCCCTGGTGCCCGCTCAGCTTTTGAACTACTGTCAACCCGATGCTCTGAAGGTACGAACGGCCAACAAAACTCTGGAGGAGGTGGTGCCTGCCATGGTCGAGCAGGTGCGGGCGGGCAAGGTGGTGGTGCGGCTCCACGATGGGGATCCCTGTCTCTATGGGGCAACCCATGAGCAGATGGCGGCCCTGGCCCTGGCTGAGGTGCCCTTTGAGGTGGTGCCGGGCATCAGTGCCTACCAGTTGGCGGCGGCGCGGTTGGAGCTAGAACTGACGGTGCCGGGGCTGGTGCAGAGTATTATTTTGACCCGGATCAGCGGGCGGACCCAGGTGCCCGAGGCTGAGGAGTTGGCTAGTCTCGCGGCCCACCGGGCCAGCCTCTGCCTCTACCTCAGCGCCCGCCATGTGGAGGCCGCCCAGGCCAAGCTGATGGAACATTACGACAGCGAGATGCCGATCGCCGTTTGTTTTCGCGTTGGCTGGCCCGATGAACGGATTTGGCAGGTGCCACTAGGGGAAATGGCCGCGCTGACCCGGCGGGAGAATTTGATTCGCACGACGATGTATTTGATCAGTCCAGCCCTGGCTGCTCAGCAGCACAAGCCAGGCCAGGTTCCGGCCCTGGGGGACCAAGACCCCGAGCAAGATTCTGGGGCTGGGGCGGTGCGATCGCGGCTCTACAACCCCGACCACAACCACCTCTTCCGGGGAGGGGCTTAGGCCGTCACCAGCTTGCGGTTCTGCCAAATCGCCGCCTGGGCATGGAGATAGATGGGATCGGGCTGGAGCTGAATGGCCTGGCCATAGGCCTCTAGGGCATTGCCATAGGCTCCGAGCTGGGTCAGCAACTGGCCCTTGTTGAACCAAGCCCGATGGTAGGTTGGAGCCAGGGCCAGGGCGCGTTCATAGGCGGCGAGGGCTTCGGCTTGGCGCTGGAGTTCGCCCAGGGCGTTGCCGCGATTGTTGTGGGCGGGGGCGTGGCGCGGATCCAGGGCGATCGCCTGGTCAAAGGCGGCCAAGGCGGCGGCAAACTCCCCCGCCTGGCAATGGGCCTTGCCCTGCTGACAGCAAGTTTCAGCGGTTATGGTTTGGGGGCTGGCAGCTTGGGAATTCGAGCTGGGGGCGATCGCGCGATTGCGGTTCATGGGGGCTCCTTAGGGGTCTGAATTTCAGTCATCAACATTTCGGTCGTCAACCCGCACGACAACAACCAGCATGTTATCGACCACAGGTCATCGATCACGGTGGGAACCGTTGCCCTGGCGACCTTGCCCTGGCCTCTTGTTCCCCTGGCTCCATTGTGAAAGTCATCCCAAAATCTGGGCATCGCTGGAGGTTGCGTTTTCTCGCCTAGACAGGCAGGGCGATGCCTGGGGCGGCCTGGGGCCGCGATCGCCAAAACCGGAGCAGCGATCGCCCATGAAGCCCCCCCAGCCTTGGCTCAGCCTCTTGATCGGCAACTCGCACCTCCACTGGGCGCAATTCGAGGGAGACCAGCAAATCGCAAGCTGGGACAGTCCTCCCCTGCAAGGGCCGTCACAAGTCCCACAGCCGCCGCTACCGCTCTACTTCGCCTCGGTGGTGCCCACCCAGAGCCAGCTCCTTCGCGCCGGTTACAGCCAACAGGACCAGCAGACACTGATCCAGGAAATCACCCTGGCGACGATGCCCCTGGGCAATCTTTACCCCAGCTTGGGCATTGATCGAGCCCTGGGCCTCTTGGCGGCGGGGGAGCGCTGGGGCTATCCCGTGCTGGTGATCGATGGCGGTACGGCGATTACGCTGACGGGGGCCGATGGCGATCGCAATCTGATTGGCGGTGCCATCCTGCCAGGCATTCAGCTTCAGCTCGAAAGTTTGGGCCTGGGCACAGCGGCGCTGCCCCAGCTCGATGCAGCAACCCTCGCCCCAGCAGCGAAGCAGCCCCAACGCTGGGCCTTGACCACAGAAGGGGCGATCGCCAGCGGCATCCTCCACAGCCTAGCCAGCAGCCTGGCCGACTATGTGGACGATTGGCAACAGCAGTACCCCGAAGGCAGCATCGTCACGACTGGGGGATCGGGAGCTTGGATTGCAGCGCAACTGGCGTCGAGGACACAGGCGAAAGGAGCTGGGCCGGTTTTAGCCCATACCGGGATTTTGGCTTGGCGACGGCAGCGCGAGGCAGCGACATAGCCACAGGCTGACCCACCAAGGTGCGCGGCATCTCCTTTTCCAAGAACAGCTTCATATAGCTGGCCAAGAGCCTGGCCTGCTTGGCTCCAGAGCTGGAGGTGGGAATCACCTGCACCGCCGCGTTGTAGCACAGGGCGGCATAACGCTCGCTCAGGAGACGCGATCGCTCCGGTGCGCTGCTGCGCTGGAGCAAAAACGTCGGCGGCTGGAGATAGGGCAACACTGGATCGAGCATGTCCTTTTGGATTTGCCCATAGGGACGGCTATAGAGCAGCTTGGCCGCCAGGGGCGACTCCTGGATCTGGTGACGCAGGGCCAGCAGATGCTTGATCGTACGAAAAGGCCCCTGGAGCTCGCCCAGGGGGGCAATGGTTTCCAACAGCCCAGCCCAGGTGGATGTGGGAGATTGCAGGCGGCGGCCCCAGCGACACAGCCAAGCCTGGTCGGGCGCTAGCACCCCTTCCGGTTCAATCAGGATCAAGCGATTGACTTTGGTGGGAAAACGCAGGGCATAGCTGGCGGCGACCCAACTGCCCAGGGCATAGCCCATCAGATGGACCCGCTTGAGCTTGATGGCGTTGAGATAGTTGTCCAGGGCTTCCACGTATAGGCCAATGGAAACCTCTTGGCCGGGGTTGAGGGTCGAATCCCCAAAGCCTGGCAAGTCTGGGATGTAGCAGCGGTAGCTGTGGCTCAGCTCGGGGCAAAGCATTTTCCACTGGGTACTATCGCTCCAGCCACCGTGGAGCAGCACCAGGGGATGTCCATCTCCGGATTCACGCCAAAACATCTGTCCCTGGGCCAGGGTGATCCGCGATCGATAGGCCGGACTACAGGCTGGACGAGGGGCTGGGCGAGGGGCTGGGCGAGGGGCTGAGCGAGACATGGGGGGGCTTCCCTAACACCGAAAAGGGCGGATAGCGAGAGCGGAAGAATGGAAGGTAGAGGAACTGAGGCGGTGGGAGCTAAACGCCTGGCGCTGAAGGCTTGGGGCTGAAGGCTGGGGGGCCGCAGGGTCCATAAGGCCAAGACCGAGCAGCCGTGGCGCTGGGTTAGGCCAAGGCAGTATGGCCTTCTAGGTAATCTTTGAGCTGCTGTCGATGGTCGTGGGCCAAGTTATCGAAGGGGATGTCGGCGATCGCAAAATCCTGGACAGCCTCGACCTCCAGCACATCTTGAACCGCAACGCTCCCTTCCACGAGGGCTTCGATCACGACACAGACCGAATGCATCCTGGGATCGCGCTCTGGGGAGGAATAGACCCCCACCAATCGCCCGATCTGAGTCACCACCAGTCCGGTCTCTTCACCCAGCTCCCGCACCGCTGCCTGCTCCAGGGTTTCCCCCCAGTCCACCAGCCCTCCCGGCAAAGCCCAGCAGCCATCATCCCTGCGCTTGATCAGCACGAGGCTGCCATCGGCCCGGCGGGGGACGATGCTCGTGCCCACCAAGGGGCGGCGAAACGCCAAGCCCAGCAGGGTCTTGACAATGCGGAGCCACTGATTGGGAGGTGGAAGCTTCAGAATCTAATCCTCCAAGTCTTGCAGCACTTGGCTGGCATGGTCGCTCGGTTTAACTTTTTGATAGATTCTCTTAATCTTTCCATCGGGTCCGATGATAAAGGTCTGCCGTTTAATCCCCATGTACTCCTTACCCATAAACTTCTTGAGGCCGTAGCTCTCGTAGGCTATGGAGACCTGGGCATCGCGATCGCAGAGCAGCGGAAAGGGCAGATTGTACTTGGCGATGAACTTGCCATGGGCCTTGGCATCATCCGTGCTGACCCCTAGCACCACAGCGCCCCGGTCTTGGAGCTGCTGGTATTGGTCTCGAAACCCACAGGCTTCCTTCGTGCAGCCGGGGGTGTTGTCGCGGGGGTAGAAATACAGCACGACGGACTTGCCTTTGAAGTCCGCTAGGGCAACAGTGTTGCCCTCGGCATCCGGCAGGCTAAAGTCGGGAGCGGGATCCCCAGGTTGCAGATTCATGGTGGCTTAGGATCGAAGTAGATGCATGGGGCGATGACCCCTGGTCGGGGCGGGGGTACCTGCCACGCCCCCTAAGGTATTCGGGAGTTGATAGCTTCGTCAACGTCTGCGGCGGCGCACCTCCCAGGAAGCAGGCCAAGAAGCGGTCAGAGGGTTGGATTGTCACGGGATCGTGGCTAGGGCCGACGCCCCGAGCGGCGGTCCAGGCCAATTTTGATCCAGCTCAGACATTCATATTCAGAATCAAACAGGCGGGGAGCCGCCACGTTGCGCAGCTCTAGGGGAGGATAGTGGTCGTAGAAGAATTTGTTGCGGCTTTCGCAAATGATGATCAAATTGTTGTGGTAGACATAGCGATGGCCGAAGCTGTCTAGGCCGCTGTCGGGCTGCACCTGGGCTTGGTCGAGCTGTTCGCAGGCGATGTTGAGGATGCCGGCGATCGCATCGCTGTGGAGGCCAGCGGGATTGATCTGTTGGTGGAACTGGCCTTGGTGGCCCAACTCAGACAGCAGACCATAGGAATAGATGGCCTGGCCCATGAGGCGGCTGTACTGGAAGGGGATGATCAGGTGGCCTCGGTGGCTGACCGATTGGCTGTAGAGAAACGGACTATCCATACCGGCGGCGGGGAACGGGGGTGAAGGGTGGAAGGAATCTAGGGCATCCAGGGAGCTGGGTCGGCCAGGGGGCTGGGTCAGCAGACAGGCTGGGGGGAACAAAGAGATGGAAGGGCAGAAGATGGCGGGGGAAGGAGAGGTTGCTTTGGAACTGTTGGCCCAGACCGTCGATCTATGGTGGTTAGACCTGGGTGTGGCTCAGCGTCCAGACTGGGAAGCGCTGGGGCGATCGCCCCTGGATGCCGAAGAGCAGCAGCGGGCGAATCGTCTGCGTCTGCCCCAACATCGCCGGTGGTTTATTGCAGCCCATGGCAACTGCGCCAGGTGCTGGCTCGCTATCTCTCCCAGCGGCCAGAGCAGATCCGGTTTTGCCGGGGCGATCGCGGCAAGCCAGCCCTGCTGGACCCCCGACTCGCTTCAGGGGAACTGAGCCAGCCCCTAGAGTTCAACCTCAGCCACAGCGGCGATGTTGGATTGCTGGGGATCGCCCAGGCTCCCGTGGGTGTGGATGTGGAGCAGCTGCGCCCCTTGACTGATTCCCTCTCCATGGCCCGCCGCTTCTTTTCAGTCAAAGAATTCAATTTTTTGCAGTCGCTTCACGAATCCCAGCGATCCCAAGCCTTTTGTCGCCACTGGTCGTGCAAGGAGGCCTATGTCAAGGCCACGGGGGAGGGTTTGGTGGATCAGCTAGATCGAGTGGCGGTGGCCCTGGAGCCAGAGGTGCGCTGGATGGCCCTACCCCAGGGCGATCCCCAGCAGTGGCAGTTGCGCTGTTTGGCTCCGACAGCCCAAACGGTGGCGGCGGTGGTGGTCCAGCAGGCTGCGCCGCTGCAAATTCGCTGGTGTCGATCGCCCCGGCTTTAGCGCTTCCTAGACCGAGGCCAATGCTCCGGATTGGTCCAGGTGTTTTTTCAAAGTTTCATCCGGCAGCGGCCCCTGGAGATGCTGCCAGGGCAGAATCTGGTCCGTGGACCATTGGTCATGGACGTAGTAGCCCAGGGGGGGGAGCTGACCTTTCATTGTCTTGAAGGCGCGCTTGTAGCTGCCCAGGCTGTCGCCGTAGTCGCGCACCTGTTCCAGCAGGGGGGCGAGGCGGCGATCGCCCCGCGAGATCAAAGCCTGAATCACCGACCAGCTATAGCTCTCAGGCCGGTAATCAATGCCGTTGGAGCGCAGGTGCTTTTGCAAATGCCTCAGGCGCTTTTCCGCTGCCTTGTCTACGCCGAACCACTGGAAGGGGGTGTGGGCCTTGGGTACGAAGGTGCTACAGCCGTAGGTGAGGCGCAGGCCGGGAGCCGATTTCTTCAGGCCCAGGAGCAGGTCTACGGTCTGGTCCAGGTCCGCCATTTCCTCGCCGGGGATGCCCGCCATGCCGTAGAGCTTGAGGCCCTTGAGGCCCCCGGCTTTGGCATTGATGGCCGCCTGGGTGATTTCTGGGTTGGTGAGTTTTTTGTTGACGATTTGGCGCAGGCGCTCGGAGCCGCTTTCCACGGCAATGGTGAGGGAGCGGGTGCCGCGATCGCTCAAGGTCCGGGCCAGGGCCTCGGTGACGGTGTTGGTGCGCACACTGGCGATACTGAGGCGCACGTCCCCATGTTCGGGCCGGTTGATGAAGGCCAGCAGCTCGTCAAACTGGGGATGCTGGGTGACCGAAGCGCCCAGCAGGCCGATGCGCTTGGTGACCTGGAGCCCCCGCTGGATGGCGGGGATCAGGCCATCGTCAAGGCTGGCGGTGCGGAAGGGCAGGGTCAGGTAGCTGGCCAGGCAGAAGCGGCACATCTCGGGACAGCTACGCACCACTTCCACCATGAAGATGTTTTCCCAGGCGGCCCGTTCGGTGACGACGGTGGAGCAGGAGAGGGTATTGCCTTTGTAGGTTTGCTTGGCCACCTGGGCGGGGATATCGGGATGAACCGGGGTAATGGCGGCGATTTCGCCCTCGGCGGAGTGATAGCTGACCTCGTAGAGGCTAGGAATGTAGATGCCAGGCACCTGGGCGAGGCCCTGGAGCTGGGTGGCTCGGTCTGCGCCCCGGACGGCTTGGTAGGCATCGATGAAGGGATCCAGAACAACTTCGCCGTCCCCCGCCAGGATCACATCAAAAAACTCAGCGAAGGGCTCGGGGTTGCCAGTGAGGACCGGGCCGCCGCCAAAGATCAGGGGGTGGGAGGGGTGGCGATCGCGACTCCTCAGCGGGATCCCCAACTGTTCCAGCAGCTTAAAGATATTGATATAGTCCAGCTCCCAGGAGACCGAAAAGCCCAGCAGCTCGGGATTCTGGGGCAGGGGCTCGGCCAGGTCCGTAAACAGGCGGCTAACGGCCAGGTCGCGGCGGCGGCTGAGGGTGGCCCAGACGACTTGGTAGCCCAGGCTGGTGATGCCAATGGTGTAGTCATTGGGAAAGGCAAAAATCAGCGGCACCGCATCGGCGTCGGGCTGGGCCGGGCTGAACAGTAGGTGCTCACCCTCAAAGGAGGGGGCAGAAGGACGAAAATCGACGAGGGCATCGGCCATGGAGCGCGGGCAGCCAGGAGTTTGGGGCAGGGCTTCCATTCTGACAGCTTTAGCGCGATGCCGGGGTGACTAACCAGACTCAGGGCCAGACTCAGGGCCAGACTCAGGGCCAGACTCAGGGCCAGACTCAGCCAATTTTCAGCCAGTTCTTCTGCTCTCCATAGGCACCCACCAGGTCAGCCTCAGCCCCCAGGGCAGAGAATAGGGTTATTGTCATCCTTGCGAGCTTCCCATGAGCCCATCCACTCCCGCCGCCGCCCCTGTCAGCCCGATCAAAATCACGCTCTACCGCTGGGCCGGTGCCTGGGGACCGTTCAAGGTCAAAATTCCCTGCGGTGAATGTGCCCTGACTAAGGATGTGATTTTGGACAGCCTGGAAAACGAGCTGGCGGGCATCCCCGTAGAACTAGAGGTGCGGGAGTGGCTGAGCGAATGGTGGAAGCCCTTGGTCAAGGGTGGCTGGCATGCGCCCATTGTGATGGTGGAAGACAAGGTGATCAGCCAGGGTCATGCGCTCAATCGGGGCCTGCTGACCCAAGCAGTGGTTGAGTGTTATACCGAGCGATCGCACATCCAGGGCACCCAAATCTTCGGCAAGGCTAACTGCCCCCACTGCCACCGGGCCAGGGCCGCCATGGATGCTGCCGGTATTCAGTACCACTACCGCGATGTAGTCAAAAACCCCAAGGATCTCTATGAAATGATTGGCCGTGTTTTGCCGATCATTGGCTCCAAGACACCGATCACCGTGCCCCAGATTTGGGTGGGCGGTCACTATGTCGGTGGAGCCGATCAGCTAGCGCAGTTCATGGAGAAAAATGGCATGAACCATCCCCAGACTGAATTGGCCCCAATGCAATCAAAGGGCAGGTTGGGGATGGCTTGATCTAACCCAAGTTCAAATCGGTGACAGCTCCGAGGCTGCTGCTGGAGACTAGCTTGGCGTATTTGGCCAAGACGCCGCGCTTGTAGCGGGGCTCGGGGACAGTCCAGGTCGCCCTACGCTGGGCCAGCTCCTCATCAGAAACATTGAGCTGGAGCAGGCGGTTGGGGGCATCAATGGTGATGCTGTCGCCTTCCTTAACCAGACCAATCGTCCCGCCCACAAAAGCCTCGGGGGCAACATGGCCCACCACCATGCCATAGGTGCCGCCGGAGAAGCGACCATCGGTGATCAGGCCGACGGAGTCACCCAAGCCTGCGCCGATGATGGCGGAGGTGGGAGCCAGCATTTCCCGCATTCCGGGGCCACCCTTGGGGCCTTCGTAGCGAATCACGAGGATATCGCCCGCGACGATTTTGTTGTCGAGGATGGCCCGCAGGCATTCTTCTTCAGCTTCGAAGACGCGGGCGGGGCCGGTGATCACGGGGTTTTTGACACCGGAGATTTTGGCCACGGAGCCTTCGCTGGCGAGGTTGCCTTTGAGCACAGCCAAGTGGCCCTGTTTGTACATGGGGTTATCCCAGGGCCGAATCACGTCTTGGTCGGCGCGGGGCTCGGCGGGGATGTCGGCCAGGGTTTCGGCGATGGTTTTGCCGGTGATGGTCAGGGCATCGCCATGGAGCAGGCCCTGGGACAGGAGCATTTTCATCACCTGGGGGATGCCGCCCGCTTTGTGTAGGTCCGTGGCGACGTATTTGCCGCTGGGCTTGAGGTCGCAGATCACGGGCACGCGACCGCGAATGGTTTCAAAGTCGTCGATGGTGAGGGGCACGCCGACGGTGTTGGCGATCGCCAGCAAATGCAGCACCGAATTGGTCGAGCCGCCCACGGCCATGATCACGGAAATGGCATTTTCAAAGGCCTCCCGCGTCAGGATCTGCTTCGGCAGGATCTGGTTGCGAATCGCTTCTACTAGAACCTTGGCGGACTCCGCAGCGCTGTCGGCCTTTTCCTCGTCTTCTGCGGCCATGGTGGAGGAATACATCAAGCTCATGCCCATGGCCTCAAAGGCGGAGGACATGGTATTGGCGGTGAACATGCCGCCGCAGGAGCCCGCACCGGGGCAGGCATTTTTCTCGATCGCCGTCAGGGTCGCTTCATCGATTTTGCCGGAGCTGAACTGGCCCACGGCTTCAAAGGAGCTGACCACGGTCAGGTCTTCGCCGTTGTAATGGCCGGGCTTGATCGTGCCGCCGTAGACAAAAATCGCGGGGATGTTCATGCGGGCCATGGCAATCATCGCACCGGGCATGTTCTTGTCGCAGCCACCGATGGCCAAGACCCCATCCAGGCTCTGGCCCTGGCAGACCGTCTCGATCGAATCGGCAATCACATCGCGGGAGACGAGGGAATATTTCATCCCCTCCGTGCCCATGGAAATGCCATCGCTGATCGTGATCGTGCCGAACAGTTGGGGCATGGCTCCGGCCTGGCGCAGACCAACCTCAGCCTTTTCCGCCAGGCCGCCAATGCCCATGTTGCAGGGCGTGATCGTGCTAAAGCCGCTGGCCAGGCCGACGATGGGCTTGGCAAAGTCATGATCGCCAAAGCCCACGGCCCGGAGCATGGCGCGGTTGGGCGATCGCTGGACGCCCTGGGTGATGGCTTGACTTCTACGGTTCTCTGACATGGTTGTCTTCTCTAACGGGTTGTCTTCAATAACTGGAATGGCGGCGGCTTGAGCGGTCGGGGCTGGGAGGCTATCACTGTGCCCAGCGAGGGGCAGGGAGTCTGGACCTGGAGGCTAGGAAGCGGCACCGGGAAGGTCTGGGCTCGGAGAAACAGCCTGGGGAGAAGCAGCCTCCGGCATTTCAGGCTGCTCCTGGCCATAGGCCTGGGGGGCACTGGAAACCTGGGGGGCACTGGCCTCGCCCAGCTTCTGGCGGGCATCATCGATCGCACTATTGAGCTGGGCGATCTTTTGTTCCAGATTGCGGCGAGCTTCTTCAATGCGGGCTTCAGAAGCCACCGGCGGCGAACCCGCCTCCGGCGTGCGCCGAATCCAGCGCCGGGGACGGTCGCCGTTGAGGCGAGCCCCCTCCCCGTCAGCCAGGGGCTGTTCTGGCCGCTGGCCATTGCCCTTGGGCAAACGGTCTTTGGGCAAACGGTCCTTGGGCAAACGGTCCTTGGGCAAACGGTCATCCCCAGGGTCCGCAGCCAAGCGGGCGGACTGGCGCTGGCTGAGGGTGGCCCCCAAAACGCCGCCCAGGATGCCGCCCAGAATGGCACCGACCAAGAACCCCCCTGCAAAATTGTCGCGATCGCCCATAGTTTTGAATCCGCCTCTAAATCCGCTAGCTCTGAGTCCGCCAGCTATCTTGAAACTGGCCTGCAACTGGCCTGCAACTGGCCTGCAACTGGGTTACGAGATCACCAGTTTATCCCTGGAACGGCCTGGACCTTCACCCTGGCTCCCCAGATCCGCCGTTGAGATATCCAAGATATCCCGCACAAGAGGCCTGGGAGAGCAGCCGAGGTTCTGTTAAGTTCCGAAACGTTCCCAACCGTCCAGTTCCAAAGCGTTAAGTCCCGAAGCTGCGATCGCCCGCATCCCCAAGGCCCGGAACGATATAGCCGTTTTGATTCAACCCTTCATCAATCGTGGCGGAATAGACCGTCAGCTCCGGATACCGGGCGCTCAGGGCCTGGAGCGCGGGCGGTGCAGCCAGACGGAAATAATCCGAATCAGGGTCGGATCCGCCCCTCGCATCACCAGCTCCTCGATCGCGGCGCTGATCGTGCCCCCCGTGGCCAGCATCGGATCCAGCACCAGAACACGCGCTCGGGGATCGAGGCGATCGGGCAGCTTATTGAGATAAAACGAAGGCTGGAGCGTTTCCTCGTTGCGCACAATCCCCAAGTGGTAGATCGAAGCCAGGGGCAACAGCGTCTGGGCTCCATCCAGCAGGGCCAGCCCCGCGCGCAGAATCGGCACCACCACCACCGGCACTTCGGGATCAATCAAGGTGGCAGGACATTCCGCCAGGGGCGTCTGCACCTGGGTCTCCAGGGTCGGCAGCCATTCTCGGGTGGCTTCATAGGTGAGCCAGCGCCCCAGCTCGGTCATGGCTGTCTTAAACAGGGCGCTGGGGGTTGTGGCATCGCGGGAGACAGCTAGCCAATGGCGAATTAACGGATGGGGCGGAACATAAACGCGCAACTGCAATGCCATAGCTTGGGCTGAGTCCTGGACCATCGACAAATCCTGTCCATCATACCTATCCTTGTGCCATGCACATGCCCCTGGAATGTAGGCCGAATGGACCTGGGGGGATCGACAGTAGAGGAGTTGGCAGCCTGCACTGGGGAAGCGAACAGCCTATGGTAGAGATGGAATCGGGTGGAATCTTTGGACAAAATGCTTTGGATAAAACATCGGTAGACAAGACATCGGTAGACAAGACATGGACAGTCAAGAATTGGGACAGTACATCACCGAAACCGATGGCTTCAGCAAGCCTTGGCTGTTGGTCCAGCTGCGCCTCAAAAAGCTAGAGGAGCGCCGCGCCGAGCTGGAGCCCGGTGAGTATCTGCATCAGCTCGCAGACATTCACCAGGATTTGATGAAGCTGGGAGAATGGTGGAAAGGCCAAGAACAGGAGGTATTTGAGCCATGAGTGGAGCGGATCTGAACCGAGCGGCCACCGCTTCGCCCGATGCTGGGCTGAATGCTGGGCTGAATTCTAGGTTGGATTCTGGGCTGGATGCCAGTTCATCCGTGACTAGCTCACCCGATACCAATGCATCCAAGACCATCCAGACCTTTCGCATTTCTCCCCTGATTCGTATCACCCTGCTGTCGTTATATGGGGCTTTGACGGTGCCCTTGCCGTTCCTGGCCCAGGTGACGGCGGCGGCGGTTTCGCCGCTGCTGTTGGCGGTGGGCTTGGGCGTTGGAGCCGTGATTTTGCTGGGCGCATTGAGTGAGCAGGTGGTTTTGGATGCCCAGGGAATTCGGGTGACCTATCCCGCCTGGGCTCGGCTGATCTGGCGGCGGGGCTGGGCTTTGAACTGGAGCGAGGTCAAAAGCCTCAAGCCTCGCTCCACGGGCCAGGGGGGATTGGTCTATTACTTTTTGACCGAAGCGGGGGACCAAGCCTATTTGCTACCCATGCGGGTGGCCGGTTTTGGGGCTTTGGTGCGGGAAGTTCAGGCCCGAACCCGCATCGACACGACGGATGTGAAGCCCTTGGCCCAGCCTTGGATGTATCTGATTCTGTTGGGGTTTACGCTGCTGTTGCTGTTGGTGGATGGCTGGGTGTTGGCCATGGCGCTGTCTGGGCAGTTGCCGGTGGTCGTTTCCTTAGCGGGGGCTGGGGGCTGGG
>JAAUQQ010000370.1 GCA_012032745.1 Synechococcales cyanobacterium RM1_1_8 | reverse complement strand
CACCACACCCAGACCACCAGCAATAACCTGGGCCTGGCCACTGGTCTTCATCCTCGGGGCCTACCTGCTGGCCAGCCTCAACCCCAACAAAGATGCCCGCTACGCCCTGCCCTACTTGCCCGCGATCGCGCTCTTCCTAGCCTGGGGCATAACACTCTATCCAGCTCGACTGCGCTGGCTGCCCCAGGGGGCGATCGCCCTTTCTGCCCTGCTCTTGCTCAACAGTCTGTTTCCGTTACCCCTGGGAGCTTCCACCCAGGCAGCCCTCCAGCACCTGGGCGGCGGCCCTCCCGATGGACCCCAGCGGGGAGGCCTCGATTGGCCCCAGGCGGCCCTGGTGCAAACCATGATTCAGGCCGAACCCCATTTGCAAAACACCCTGGGCGTCCTGCCTTCCACGCCTTCGATCAACCAGCACAATGTCAGCTTCTTTGGAGCTCAACAGGATTTTCGGGTGTTTGGCCGCCAGGTGGGGGTGCGGGAAGACCAGGTAGGACAGGATGGGCGATCGCTCAACTGGTTCCTGACCAAAACCGGTGACCAGGGTTCGATTCCCCCCAGTCAGCCGAGCATGACCCAGGCGGTGGAAGGCAGCCCTGGCTTTGCCCTGGCGGGCCAGTGGCGTTTCCCCGAGGGCGGCGAGCTGAAGCTCTACCACCGTCGCCAGCCCTGGATTACGGTGGAGCCGTTCAGCCCTGGGCCAGCCGGGCCAGGGCAGCCCGCCCCCCCTGGCCTGGCCTCGGTCCGATTGCTGGAAGTCAGCCTGCCCGATCGCGCCCCGCCCAACCAGCCCCTGGGCATCACCTATCGCTGGGTTGGCCCGGTTTCGGCGCTACAAAATAGTGTTGCGGTGATCACCTGGGAGCGGGTCGCGGCGGATCTAGCCAGCCCTCCGGCCAAGCCGCCAGCAAACCCCAACGCCAATCCTGGCAGCGCGATCGCGGCTGATTCAGCTCAAGCAGATACGGTTAAAGCCAATCCAGCAACGGCCCAAACCAGCAATCCCGCAGCCGCCCAAAGCACCTGGTTCCACGACCACACACCGGGTCTCGGCTTCCTGCGATCGGCTCCGGGCAGCCCTGGCGATGCCGCTGTGACCTTGACCGAGCGCCTGGCCATGTTGCCCGCCGCGCCGCCGGGTCAATATCGCCTCAGGGTGACCTTGCTCGATCGCCGCACCGGAAAACAGCAGCCCCTGGAAAGTCCAGCGCTCACCCTGAGATTGGAGGCCAATGCCCCCGCCCAGGGGGGACCAGAGCTGGATTGGGTGACCCAACTGCGGCTCTGGGCCAAGCTCATGCCCCTGGGGCCGGATGCCATCGGCCCAGCCTTTGAAGAAGTGGCGCGGGTGAACCAATATGACCCCCGCCAGGACTATCTGCACCAGGCGGAAGTCGCCCTGCGCCATCGCCTGGCTGCGCCGCTGGCGGATCTGGCCCTGGAAAAGGAGCTGCGCTATGCCCTGGTGCTGGCGGAGGTGTTGCAACAGGATGTGGCGGGGGCGATCGCCGCCCTCACGCCCCTGACTGTTCTGGACCAGAGCAACCCCTACGTCCATGCCTACCTCAGCTTCGTCAATCTCTATGGCCTCCAGCCCAGGGCAGCCCAGCAGGCCCTGGAGCCAGCGCTGAACCTGGCTCCGGAGTTGGAAGTGGTACAGATTTTGGATGGCGTGGCGAGCCTGATGGGCGGGAAACTGATTCAGGCCTTTCAGGTGGCTCGGCGGCTACTGGCCCAGCCCTAGCTTGTGGGAGGTTTTGGCGGGCTGGTCTGGCCTGGGCAGGCTGGTCTGGGCAGCAAGGCTAGGGAGCTGAGGGTGCTGCCGCTGCACCCTCCAATGTTGTGCCAGGCAAGGCAGAGCCGACCACCAAGGCAGTGGCGTTGAGCTGCGCTTGGCGATCGCCAACCGGCTGTCGGCCCAGCTCTCCTCTCTGGTCTCCCGCCTGCTCGCCCCAGGTCATGGGCAAAGCAATGATGTTCTCTTGGTAGTCCACGAAGCCGTGAACCGGAGCAAAGGCAGCATCACTGCGGCTGCTGTTGCGCCAAAGCTGTTGGTAGCTGGGGGTGTTGAGCGAAAGGATGCGGAACTCGGATAGCTGCTCGGCTTCTCCCAGGGCGGAGAGGGCCACTGCGCGGCTCAGGGCAAGGAGGCGGTGGGGCGTTGACCGTTCAATCAGCTCCTGGAGGCTGTCAATGCTGGGTAGGGACAGCTTTGCTGCGGGATTGGTCCTGGCTATCATGCTGGTTATGGGGCTGGGGCGCTGATCGGGAGTGCTGGCGATCGCCCCCACCGCCCTGGCCGAATCCCTTGCAGGTGCTGGCTTGGAGAATTGAGCAGTAGGTTGAGCAGTGGCCGGAGAGACAGGCCTAGGGGCAAGCCGGAAGTCTGCACCGGCACTGGAGACAGCACCGGGCTGGGTTGGCGTGCCAGGCAAGAGTCCAGCGACCGGTAGGGCAATCGCTGGGGCCACGGCGCGATCGCCAGCGATGGAGCGATTGGGCAGGGGCACCGCCAGCCCTGGGGCGCTGGGAGTACCAAAGGCATTCTCTAGGGTGGTTTCTGACCTGCCGACCTGGGCATTGATATCGAGGGAATTCGCGGCCTGGGGGGCGGTGCCCGATTCCGATTCTGGGGCCAAGGGCCGACCCAAACTTCCGCCTTGCCCAGGCCGCTGTCTCGGCCGCTATCTCGGCCGCTGTCTCGGGCGGATTCCTTGGCCACCGCCTCCACGCTGTCGGGGTCAATGGGCTCAGCCATGCGATCGCGCGAAACTTCCATCCGAGCCTGCAACTGGGGCTGATCGGGGCTGTCCAGGCTGGCCTCGACTGGCAGGGGCTCAAGCGGCACAGCCATGGGCGAAATCCCGTCACTGGCGGGTGAGGTCTGAACCGGCGGAGGCTGGATGGGGAACTGATTGGGCAGTTGCGCGGAGGGCTGCCCCGGTGCCATAGCCGGTTTCACCCCTGGGTAGCTGGGCTGAATGGGCGGGAGCGGGGCGGGCGGGGTGGCCTTGACCGGCGTCGGCAAACTGGCCATGGTGATGATGGCGGGGGGATTGCTCGGCGGCAAAATCGGCGTTGGGAGCGGCACCGCCCCCCAGGCTGGGTTCACGCTCAGCGGGGCTAGCCTGGCAGTGGCCCCAGCGCTGGTCTGGCTGGCACTGGCCAGCGCCTGGGTTTTCTGCAGGCGGTCAGCAGCTTCCGCCAGGGCGGAACTGGAGCCACTGCGGGCAGAGCGGGCAGCGGCGGTTAGATCAATTTCGGCGAGGGCGTCCTGAGCGCTAGAACTGGACCAGTCAGGGTCCAAGGATTCCGGCTTGACTGCCTTGGCCGCCGCCGCTGCCTCGTTGGCCTTGAGTTCGCGCTCGGCCTGGGCCTGGGCCTGTAGGCTCTCGCCGCCGCTGTTGTTGCTGATGGCCCCCCGGTTGGTCGCCTCAGCCACTAACAGACCTGCTCCGAAGGTGGCCGCCAGGACGCCAACGCCCACGGCACCGACGGACATGAAGGATTGGGGACTGCTGTTGATGCGATCGCGCCAGTTTTCATCCCCAGGGCCAAAAATGGATTCTTCATCATCCAAGAAGTACTGAAAGTAGGTCAGCCCACCATCTTGGTAGACCTCATAGCTGCGCTCCTGGCGCTGGGATTCCAGGACTTCCACATCCACAATTTCTAGGGAAGCATCCAGGGCATCGATCGCCTCCGCTGCATCTGCGCTCAGCTCTGAACTGCCGGGAGGCAGCTCCGCACCGCAGGTATCGTATGGATTAGCGGCACCTGGCTCGACAGGGCCTGCCCAGTCCTGATTCTTACTGTCTTGATTCTTACTGGCCTGGTCCATGCCATCCCGGTTTACGTCACTCAAATCAGCGCCATTGGCAACCCCAGGAATGAATGCTTGGCCTTCTTCTGGAGTCAATCTGCTGGATGGGTTAGGTGAATCACTCATGAATTAAGCTCCTACGGCTGCACAGGTTCAATCTCGACATCCCAGGACCGACATCCCAGAGAAATGGCGGCTTGGCGGTGGCTTGGGACGGGGCGTTTTGCTCAAGGCTCAAGACCTAGGCCAAGACCCAAGACCTAGCCCAAGACCTAATCAACATGTCTCTCGCAAATCCCTCCCTGGCAGGGTTCTCTGACAGGCTCTCCCAAGCAGGCTCCACAGAATGACCAGTGGGGCAAACCACGTCCGTAACTCCAGGTCTTAACCAATACTTCTAGGTTGCCCCAGCAGATCCGTAAGATTATTCAAATAATCCGGAGCCTAACGCTTGGACACGTAGGAAGTGGGAGAGAATACCCTGGACAGCCTCGCCCACCTCCCCACTCACGGCTCCCCCGATCCTGCTTGAATCCACTCCATCTGGAGCTACGAACCAAACCCTTCAGGCACTGGGCCGGTACTGGAATTCAAGCCCTAGAGTTCAGCCAGGAGACAGCACTCCCCCAGCGATGCTTTACCGGTTTCTTTACCGGGCTCTAAAGATTAGATGAAGCCACTGCCCAAGACCGTCCGCCGCGATCGCTCCCCCGTCTATCAGCAGGTCCACTCTGTTGGCCTCATTCAGTGGATCTGCTGAGCCAAAAATTGTGAGCCGAAAATTGCAAAAAAGACCGCAAGGTTGAACCTTGAAGCAAAATTATTTCTTCAAGATCAAATTAGCCACTGAACG
>JAAUQQ010000369.1 GCA_012032745.1 Synechococcales cyanobacterium RM1_1_8 | reverse complement strand
ATACGGGGCCTGATCCTGATGCCCTTGCCAGCTATTTCGACCAGATGGGCTTTACCGCCGTCGGCCGGCACCGGTCGAAAGACGTCGTCCACTATGTCCAGGGCGACATCAATTTTCTGCTCAACAGGGAAAAAGGCGGTCAGCCGCACGCCTTCCGCAACCAGCACGGCGCCGGCGCAAACGCGATGGCGTTCCGCGTCAAGGACGCCGCCTTCGCCTATCGGGAAGCGATCCGTCGCGGCGCAGGAGTCTGGGCCAAGGCTGGCGAGCCACAACTTGCTGAGTTCCAGCCTGTGGAACGATAAACTGCCGCAGTGCCATTCACACAACTCCCAAAAATGGTGAAGGGTTAGAGCATTAATGATGGGTGGGTTTTGAAAATCGTTCCAGCGATCGCAGAAGGTTTATCTGGTCTTCGTGATTTGGCCTTGATGATTCTGCTGGGGAATCTCTGGGCGAATTAGGTCCGGCAGCGGGCCTGTTGCCAAGCGCCGCTACCGTTTCCCATGACCTCTGTTGACTCTGTGCGAGCTGGGGAGTGCTACAGCCCAAGCGCCAGAGATTCCTTAAAATCACTGGATTACATTTTAGTAATGGGCTGCGGTCTTGGCGGGTACTGCGCTGGGGCTGTCTGCATGGGAAATGGAGCCCGGTCTGGAGCCAGAGCCAGCCATTTGCCCAGCAACGCTTCTATAGTTGAAGTCTGTGGACTGCTTTGGACCGGTTTTATGTCTTCTTCTCGACCTATCTCGCTGGGGTCATCGGATAAGCGATCGCCCCAGCAATTGCCCCAATCATCTGCTCTGGCCTCGCAGAATTGGGCGATCGCCCAACTGCCGGGCCTCAGCGCAGCGGACCAAGCCAAGCTCCAAGCGGGGGGCATTGGCTCCACCCTGGAGCTGCTGGGCCAAGCCCAGAACCCATCCCAGCGAACGGCCTTGGCCCAGCGCCTGGGGTTACGTCCAGCGGACCTGGGTAAATGGGTCGCCCTGTCTGATCTGGCTCGGGTGCCCGGCGTCGGCTGCAACTACTGCGGGTTGTTGCTCCACAGCGGCATTGGCTCCGTGGCCCACCTAGCCGGGGCCTCGGCCCACCAGCTCTATCCCCAGGTGATGCGGCTCTATGTGGCTATGCTGCGGCGGCGGGATCTGACCCCCACGGTCAGCCAGGTGGCCCAGTGGATTCTGAGGGCGAAGCAACTGCTCAGATCTGGGGCTGACATTGAACTGGCAACTGGAGCAGGCCAGCATCGGCAATGTTGAGCTAAACGATACGCCGAGGCAGTTTTATGGGCAATAATTGGGGCCTGCGTCACTAGGCTAGTGGGAAGATTGGCGATGGCAACTCCGATGGGTGTTATTCCAAAAGTATTCATTGATGGCGAGGCGGGCACAACGGGCTTGCAGATTTACCAGCGGCTGAGCGATCGCGCCGACCTAGAGCTAGTCCGCATCGACCCCGCCCTGCGCAAAGACCCCGCCGAGCGCCAGCGGTTGCTCAACAGCGTGGACCTGGCCATCCTCTGCTTGCCCGATGATGCAGCGCTGGAGTCAGTGAGCTGGGTGACCAACCCCGAGGTACGGATTTTGGATGCCAGCACGGCCCATCGCACGGCGGCGGATTGGGTCTATGGCTTTGCGGAACTGGAGCCGGGGGGGCGAGAGGCGATCGCCGCCAGCAAGCGCGTCAGCAACCCCGGCTGCTATCCCACGGGGTTTCTGGCCCTGGTGCGGCCCCTGGTGGCGGCGGGGCTGATCCCCAAGGATGCGGCCCTGACAGTGAACGCGGTGTCGGGCTACAGCGGCGGCGGCAATAAGCTGATCGAGGCCTACGAGGCGACCCACGACGGCAGTGGCAGCGCTCAATGGCCCTATGCGCCCTACGGCCTCGGCTTTGGCCACAAGCATGTCCAGGAAATGCACCGCTATTCCCAGCTAAACCACGCGCCGCTGTTTGTGCCCTCGGTGGGGGACTTTGCCCAGGGGATGTTGGTGCAGGTGCCGCTGCCGCTCTGGTCCTTTGCCCAGCCCCCCAGCGGTCCAGCCCTGCAAGCGGCCTTGGCGGACTACTACGCAGGACAGCAGTATGTGCAGGTGGCCCCGCTGAACCCAATGGGTGAGCTACGCAACGGGGCGTTTTTGGATATTCAGACGGCCAATGGCACGAACGAGGTGCAGTTGTTTGTGTTTGCCAATGACGCGACCCAGGAGGCTCTGCTGGTGGCGCGACTGGACAACCTGGGCAAGGGCGCTTCCGGGGCGGCGGTGCAGAATCTGAATTTGATGCTGGGGCTTGCAGAATCAGCGGGGTTAGCGCGCTGAGGGAGTCGCGACTGACTATTCGCCGATGATCGACTCAGATCGCCTGTTCAAAGCCTGCCCCAATGGCTAAAGTGCAGGTCGCCAAACTCGATCGCTCTAAAGTTAATATCACAGCCAATCAATTTAAGCTTAGGGTTCCATGGCGAAGGCAAGGGCTGCAATGTGTGAATTGTGCGATCGCGCCTGTCCCAGGCTGACGGTCCACCATCTGATCCCGCGCCAATACGCCAAGCGCAAGAAACTCGCGGTGGGGCCGATGATCGATATTTGTCCCCCCTGCCACAAGCAAATCCATGCCCTGTTCAACAACCAGCGCTTGGCGACGGAGCTGAACTCAGCGGCGCGGCTGCGGCAGACGCCGGAGCTAGAAAAGTTTCTCCACTGGATCCGTAAGCAGGATCCCCACAGACAGATCCGAACCCACCGCCGCTACCGCTAGTCGGCCCGGCCCTCGAACCCCATGGAGGCTAAGGAGCGGCGGCAAACAGAGCTGTAAAGATGGTGCGACCGTGATGGGCCAGGGCTGGGCCAGGGCTGTTTGGCCAGATTGCCATCAAATATGGTTTTTTGCGCTAAATTGACAGGCGCAATCCGGGAATCTACCTGTTCAATGGGACAGGCTGCGGCTGGAGTTGGGCGCTACAAAATATGGGGATGGGGAATGGAAGCGAAGCAAGTTGTGGTTGCGATTTTGACGCCGCTGGTGACGGGCTCGGCAACGTTTGGGGCGATCGCCCTCAACCACCAAGGCCGAGACTCCCGCCTAGAGCCAGCCCCGGCCCATACAGCGGCCCATACAGCGGCCCATGCAGCGGCCCAAGCTGGCCCTAAACCGGAAGCCGTGCTGGCCCACTGGCCCCGGCAATGTCAAGTCCTGCGCCAGGCGTTGCTGAGCCAACCCCAGCTCACAGAGGTGACCTACGAAGCCCGTCCCTTGGAGCCCTTTGTCACCCCGGCTTGGAAGCTAAATTGGCAGGGAGAAGTCCTGGCCTTGCCCTTGGTCAATTACAGCGATGTGCGAGTGACTCGCAATGAAGATGGTCTGCTGCTGGTGGTCTTGGAGGACCGCAAGCTGGGGGCGCGGGTGCTGATCAACCAGCTCAAGCAGGCCCCACCCTTGACAGATGTGTTTGCAACGGTTCCCCACCCCAGCCTGGCCTTGGCTCAGCTTCGAGCGGAGCCCAATGCTGTGGGGGCGGCTCCAGGAGCTGGGCCGCAGGCTACAGCAACGGCGGCGCAATCCCCAGCGCTCCAAGCCATGGCGGTGACCCAGGACCGTCTGGGGGGCCATCTGGGGGGAGCGATCGCCGAAGCGGCCCAAGTTACCCCATCTAAAAACCGAGCCCTCCCCGGCAGCGATCGTCCCGGCGGCGATCGCCCAACCTGGGATGGCCCAAGTCTGACAGAGCGCCTATTCGATGGGCCAGTTGCCCTGGAAAGCCTGATCGACCAGGGCTATCGCCACCGTCCCCAGAGCCTGAGCTGCAAGGCAGAGGCCTGGGAGAAAGAATTACCCGTGGCGATGGGCTTGGCCTGGAAGCTGAGTGCGGGCAGTGGCACTGCCCCGGAGGCCGCCTATGCCAGGGTCGGCCAGCAGCCGGGCCGGGTGTTGCGCTACCGCTCCGGCGACATGACCACCTGGCAAGCGCGGTTTGGGGAAGGGGAGTTCTATTCCGATGTGACGATCGCCCTGCCCAGCAGCCATGAAAGTGCAGCGGTCGGTCTTGGCCTGGGGCAAGATAATTGGTGGGATGTGGAGCCCCGGCCGGAGTGGCTGGTGGCCCTGGAGCGAGCCCTGAAAGTGGATTCGGTCTATGCCTGGCAGGCGCTGTCGGTGGAACTGGTGAAGGCGGTGCTGGCCCACGAACTGGCGCATCTGCGGCGCGGCCATGGCCGCATCGGCAACTGGATCTATAGGATCCGCACGACATGGCTGCAGCTCGCCGATCGGATGCAGGCCAGCGGCAACGCGTTCCTGGCGCCTTTCCGGCTGGTGTTCCGCTGGTACATGCCGCGCTTCCACGCCTATTCCTATGCCCATGCGCGGGCGCAGGAATTTGAGGCCGACCGCTTCGCGGCGGAACTGACATCGCGGCAGGCCATGGCCGGCGCGCTGGTGACCGTGGCGGTCAGTGGGCGGCTTCTGGTCGAGGATTTCTGGCCCGGCATCTTCAAGCAGGCGGACAGCCGACCGGACCCGGACCTGTGGCCCTTCCGCTACATGGTGGCCTATTTCGCGCGGCCGCCCGAGTCGGCACTGGTATCCCGGTTCATCGACGAAAGGCTGGCGGCGGCGCCCGGCGTGCATGACACCCACCCGACCCTGGGCGACCGGCTGGCGGCGTTGGGCGAGACGGCGGCCCTGCCGGA
>JAAUQQ010000368.1 GCA_012032745.1 Synechococcales cyanobacterium RM1_1_8 | reverse complement strand
AGTCGCCGCCGCCCATGCCAGCGCCAGCGGGGGCGCCATCCTTGGGCTCAGGCTTATCGACGATGATGCACTCGGTGGTGAGCACCATACCGGCGATGGAGGCCGCATTCTGCAGGGCAGAGCGGGTGACCTTAGCAGGGTCAACAATGCCCGCCTCGAACATATCGACAAACTCGCCATTGGCGGCGTTATAGCCGACGTTGAAGTCCTTCTCCTTAACTCGCTCGGCAATGACGGCCCCATTTTGGCCTGCATTTTGGGCAATGCGCATTAGAGGAGCGGCTAGGCCCGAGCCACAATGTAGGCACCGGTCAGCTCTTCCCCGGTCAGGTTGTCCTCGATCCAGCTATTCAGCATGGGTACCAGGTGGGCCAGGGTGGTGCCGCCGCCGGGGACGATGCCTTCTTCAACCGCCGCCTTGGTGGCGTTGATGGCATCTTCCAGGCGCAGCTTGCGGTCCTTCATCTCGGTTTCAGTTGCAGCACCAACTTTGATCACTGCAACACCGCCGGAGAGCTTGGCCAAGCGCTCTTGGAGCTTCTCTTGGTCATAGGACGAATCGGATTCATCGATTTGGCGGCGCAGCAGCTCACAGCGGGACTGGACCGCTGCTTCGTTGCCTTCGGCCACGATCACGGTGCTGTCCTTGGTGATGGTGATGCGGCGGGCGGTGCCGAGCATCTCTTCGGTGACGCTGTCCAGCTTGAGGCCAGCATCTTCGGTGATCAGCTGACCGCCGGTGAGCACGGCCATGTCTTCGAGCATAGCTTTGCGGCGATCGCCAAACCCAGGCGCTTTCACAGCAGCCACATTCAGTACACCGCGCAGACGGTTGACCACGAGGGTGGCCAGGGCTTCTTTCTCGATGTCTTCAGCAATGATCACCAGGGGCTTGCCGCGCGGGCGAACCTTTTCGAGAACAGGCACCAATTCCTGCACCAGGGCGATTTTCTTGTCGGTGAGCAGGATGTAGGGATCATCCAACACCGCTTCCATGCGCTCGGTGTCCGTGGCGAAGTAGGGAGAGGTGTAGCCCTTGTCGAAGCGCATACCCTCCGTGACTTCTAGCTCGGTGGTCATGGACTTGCCTTCTTCGAGGGAAATCACGCCCTCTTTGCCGACTTTCTCCATGGCTTCGGCAATCATGTTGCCGACTTCAGGGTCGTTGCCAGCGGAGATGGTGCCGACCTGGGCGATCGCCGTCGAGTCTCCCACGGGGCGGGCATGTTCCTTAATCTTGCCGACCAAGAAAGCAGAGGCTTTGTCGATGCCGCGCTTGAGGGTGATGGCGTTGGAGCCAGCCGCGACGTTGCGCAGGCCTTCTTTGACCATGGCATGGGCCAAGACAGTGGCGGTGGTGGTGCCATCGCCCGCTGCATCGTTGGTCTTGGAAGCGGCCTGGCGAATCAGAGACACGCCAGTGTTCTCAACGTGGTCTTCCAGTTCGATTTCTTTGGCGATGGTGACACCGTCATTGACGATTTGGGGGGCACCAAACTTCTTCTCTAGGACCACGTTGCGGCCCTTGGGGCCGAGGGTCACGCCCACGGCTTCTGCCAGGATGTCCATGCCGCGTTCAAGGGCACGGCGAGCGTTCTCGTTATAGATAATGCGCTTAGCCATTTCGGTCTCTCTCTAACAGTGTGAAGGGGATAATAAAACTTGGGGAGGTAATCGGTGAAAGGTAATGGGTCATTGGGGGAAGCGGGAAGCGATGCTCCGACCTATGACCCACTCGCCATTACCTGCCCCTGATCGAAAGGTCTTTGATCAAAAGGTTTTTGATCAAAGGGCCTTTGTTGGCGGTGCTTTAGCTGACGACGGCCAAGATGTCTTTTTCGGACAGCAGGACGTACTCATCGCCGCCCAGCTTGATGTCGGTGCCTGCGTATTTGGAGTAGAGCACCTTGTCGCCGACGCTGACGTCCATGGCTTGCTTGGTGCCATCGTCGTTGCGTTTGCCGGGGCCGACCTGGACGATTTCGCCGATCTGGGGCTTTTCCTTGGCGGCATCGGGAAGCAAGATGCCACCGGCGGTCTTCTCTTCAGACTCGCTGATTTTGATGAAGACGCGATCGCCTAGGGGCTTGACTGTGGAAACGCTGAGGGATACGGCTGCCATTTTTTGATCCTCCGATTCGAGCAATGATGCGAGCGATTGTGGCTGGTTGAGCTGGGCTAAGGAATTTAGGTCTTAGCACTCTCAACCTACGAGTGCTAATCTACCGGGCTGCGATCGCCCAAAGCAATTCACCTAGCTGTACGGGTTCCCGAACTGGGAGGCTGCCAGCATCTTGAGCAGCAGTCTATCGGGGAGAGCTGACCAGGCTTTCGCCAGTTTTTGCATCAACTTATTGTTTGCTGCCAAGCGCCGTGCTATGGTCATATCCGGTTCGCAACTGTGATGCACGATTTGCAGCCGATTGCCTGGACGTATAGCTCAGTTGGTTAGAGCACCACGTTGACATCGTGGGGGTCACTGGTTCGAGTCCAGTTACGTCCATTTTTAGGAGCGATTTAGTCCCATCAAGATGTCTTGGAGGGGCGATTTTTTATTTTTTGCTGTTTGAGGCGGCTTACTGATGTAAACCTGGTTCAGGTTAAGAATTGGAATATCGCGAACCGGGCATTCTCGCTATGGCCAGATCTAGGATTGATGCTCAGCCTGGCTTTTGGGCTAGAGTTGTATTCGCGACTGGGGCGGTGATTTCGGCTGCGCTGCTGTTTGCCGGCCTGGCTGAGGCGAGGCCGAGGAAGGCTCTCTCGCCTGGTGCGGCTCGATCACGGCAGGTTTCCCAGCAGCAAGGGCCGCCGCCTGGCTATACGCCGCCCCCCGATCGCGGCACACCCCCTTCCACCCACACCACCGGCAGTCGCGGCAGTTGCTTTCGCCACAGCGATCGCCCGCCCTTGGCGGCCTTGGTGGGGCAGGGCCATTTGTCTTGGACGATCAGCGATCGCCCCACGATTTGGATTTACAATCCCTATACCCAGGCCGAGGCGGTGAAGGCGGAGCTGGTTTTGCAGGCGGAATCGGGCGATCGCGAACTCTATCGCGGCACATTTCCCCTGGGCCAAGCTCCTGGCATTCAGGGGATTCCCTGGCCCGCTGCGCTGGCTCCGACCGAGGTGGGCCAGGTCTACCGTTGGTATGTGGATATTTCCTGCGAGGGCATGGCTGGGGCGGGAGGTTTGGCCTCAGGTTCTGGGGCGGGGGCCAGCGTGCCTGCGAGTCTGACGGGGCTGGTGGAGCGGGTGTCGGGGCCGCCGGGGCTAGGGGGGGCGGATCAGGCTGGAGCGGGGTTGGGGGCGATCGCGCGCTATGGCCAAAGCCATCTGTGGTACGACATGGTGACGGCCCTGGCGCAGTTGCGGTTGGCGAGTCCGGGGGAACCGGAGCTGGCGCGGCTTTGGCGGGAGCTGTTGGGGGATGAGGCCAATGTGGGGCTAGGTTTTTTGGCTGAGGCGGTTTTGTTGGGGGAGGTGGGGGCCGATTAGTCGCAGTTGGCTGGCGGTCAAAAAATTAGCTGGGTGGGGCAAAAGTTTGCGGAGGCGGCTGTTTTTGCGCTGTAGAACGATATTAGTTTTGTCGTCGGTGACTTGTGATGCTTGAGCCTATTTCGACTGCGGCTGCGACGGCCATTGCCAAGATTGCGTTGGATAAGTTTGTGGAGTCTGGGGCGGGGGAGCTGGGCAAGCGGCTGAGCGAGGGCGCGATGGCGAAGCTGATGGCGCTGGGGTCAGCGGTGTGGCAGCGGATTCGGGGGAGCGATCGAGCGACAGCGGTGTTGCAGCAGGCGGAGCAGGGCGATGCGGGGGCGGTGCAGCAGCTCGGGAAGTATTTGAAGGCGCAGTGGAATAACGATTTGGAGTTTGCGGAGGAGGTGCGGAAGCTGGCGGATGATCTGCATTTTGAGCTGACGCAGATTGAGGACAACAGCTCGATGACAGTGAATATTTCAGGTAATGGCAAAGGTTGGCAGGCCAAAGCCGCCGATGGGGGCAAGGTCTACCAAGCGGATTCGATGACCTTTCATGAAGGCAAGAGCGAGGATTAGCTGAAGTCGGAGGGGTGGACACCTCCAAAGATCAGCATCCCCTACTTTTATCCATCGGCGCTGGGCTCGCAGAATTTTGTGGGCCGGGTGGAGGAGCTGCGCGAGCTGCACGGGCTGTTGCAGGGCGGCGAGCGGGTGGCGATTGCGGCGGCGACGGGCATGGGCGGCATTGGCAAGACGGAGCTGGCTTGGCAGTATTGTCAGGCTCATCGTGGGGACTACTCCGGTGGGATTTGGTGGTTGACGGTGCGGGGGGCAGTTTGGCGTCCCAGGTGCTGGGTTTGGCGGTGCGGATGGGGCTGGGGCAGCCGCCGGAGAGTTTGGAGGCGGAGGCGGCGAAGGTGCTGTGGTGTTTTGACCGTTGGGGGCAGGTGGTGGCGGGGGAGCGTTTGCTGGTGCTGGATGATGTGGTGGAGTATTGGGCGATTCGGGGGCTGTTGCCGCAGGATCCGGGGTTTAAGGTGTTGCTGACGACGCGGCGGCGGTTGGGGCCGCCGGTGCGGCGGTTGGATTTGGGGGTTCTTAGTGAAGGGGAGGCGTTGGAGCTGTTGGTGAGGCTCTGGCGGCCCTCATCCCCTAGCCCCTTGCTCCCAGGGGGAGAAGGGGGACTGGAGGCAAGAATGGCTGGGGAGTTGGCGGAGG
>JAAUQQ010000367.1 GCA_012032745.1 Synechococcales cyanobacterium RM1_1_8 | reverse complement strand
CGGCGCTGTACAAGTCACTCAATTAAAAGCAGACGGTGCTCTAACTGCTGATGAAGCAACAACTCTAGCCGTTCTTTGTGAGGCCACGGTTGCGGGCAAGACAGTTTTAACCAATGCTGCAATCAATAACTATGAGGGCGATGCAATTGCAGACAAAGCTATTAAGTGTGGTACTGGTGTAAAAGCCATCAAGTAAGCTACACAACACCCTTACTGCTCTGTTGACAGAGATACAGCGAAGCATTCAGGGCTTCCTGACTAAGCTTAAACCGGTTGTATCGTGAGTTACGCAAAACCTGGGCATGTTCTAAAAAGCATGTCCAGGTTTTTCCATTTCTCCCAGGCTGCTCCTTGCATCACTGCGCTGGAGAGTCTTAAAGTAAAGCGATATTCTTCAAGAGATTAAATCAATTTATACCTAATTCTTCATGGACTCTAAGAGGGTGAAAAAGGTTAGTCGTGAGGCAGCAGCAAAATTTATAGATGGAGACTATTCAAAAGCTGTAGAGCTTTATGAGACCTTAGCCGAGTACATTCTAAAGTAATGACCCATATGGTGGTTCAACAGTTAAATCAGCTTGCTTCCACCGCAGAAGAATTGTTCAGTGCAAGAAACTACGAAGCTGCTGAGCTTGCCTATCAAGCACTCATCGAAGCACAGCCAGCATGTCTAACTCACCATTGGAAGCTAGGACTCTCACTGCTGCTACAAGGACAAGAAGCAGAAGCTCAGATGTGTTGGATGAGCAGTCTGCTAGAGGGTAGTGAATCACAACTTGAAACCTGGACAAAAGAGCTAGTAGAGACTCTAGAAGCAGAAGCACAAACGCAGGCCAGTGCAGACAATGCTCAGAATAGTTGGCTAGTTCGTCAGCACCTGCGCGATATTCAGCCTGCAAATAGTCAAAACCTTCTCAATCTGATTCAGCTCTGCATCCTCTTAGAATATCCCTTCTCCGACTTAATTTCGGGCGAGCAAGGCTTAAATCAACTTCTCAGCCAAGACGCAGTTTCCTTTGACAAAAAGCTTCTCATAAGCACGCTCTTGTTAGTCTTACAAAGCTCCCCTGTTGAAGCTGAAACTCTATCACTGGTCAGGTTGTGCCTGGGTCGGCTAGATCATTTCCATGAGCTCAGATATCGACTCATCCCAATGTGTATCGACTTAGCAAAGGGCTATAGAGTTGAAGATGCGATTTCCCTGGGTGAACTCTATCTATCGGTCGATCAAACTGATTTAGAATTTTTAACCCATTTGCCTGGATGGTATTCCACTACCAAAAACTTTCCCAAGGCAGTTGAGCGCGCCAAGACGCGCATAGAGTTATCCCCTTGTGAGATCGAGAGGATTTTTTCGAGACATTTGCTCATCAAGATTCTCCTCGGAACAGGGGGGCATTGGCAAGAAGCCGCCAAGGAAATTGAAGCGAACCGTGCCGCCCTAATGAGGGTAGAGCAGTTTGAGCCACAGCCCGAAGTTTTTCAAATTCTTCGTTTAGTTTCCACAGCATTCTTCTCGCCCTACATTCAAGACAATCCCGGTCTCAACAGACACTTCATCAACCATGCCGCCACGCTATTCTCCCAAGAGCTTCGAAAAATAACACCTCCAGAGCTTGAAGAGCAGAATAGATTAAAACACCAGTCTTCAAAACTCAGCCCAGCTCACTCAGTAAAGAAGAAATTAAAAATTGGCTATATTTCCTATAGTCTGAGACGTCATTCCGTCGGATGGATTGCGCGATGGCTGCTCAAATATCATGACTCTGAATCTATCCAGACCTATGGCTATTTGATTAACTTCGACCAACAAGACCCATTTCAAAATTGGTATGCAAAGCAGTTTGATGCCGTTTGCCGGGTGGGCATTGACTGCCCTGATAGGGGAGTTGAAATTGC
The DNA here is from genome assembly GCA_012032745.1 of Synechococcales cyanobacterium RM1_1_8. Taxonomy (GTDB): domain Bacteria; phylum Cyanobacteriota; class Cyanobacteriia; order PCC-9006; family JAAUQQ01; genus JAAUQQ01. The sequence continues at coordinate 2,844 of JAAUQQ010000367.1, read as the reverse complement.
AAAACGAATTTCCGAAGATGACATTGATATATTGATTGATCTCGATAGCATAACCATGGACCTTACCTGCGAGGTGATGGTCCATAAGCCAGCTCCCATACAGGTCACTTGGCTGGGATGGGATGCTTCAGGGCTTCCACAAATCGATTACTACATCGCAGACTCTTATGTTCTACCGGAAGAAGCGCAAAGTTACTACCAGGAGAAAATCTGGAGAATGCCAGATACTTACGTTGCGGTCGATGGCTTTGAGATCGAAGTACCAAAACTGAGTCGCGCATCTCTAGACATACCTGACGATGCAGTTATCTACCTAACAGCTCAGGGAGGCTATAAGCGTAACCCAGAGATCATTCGCCTTCAGCTATCCGTCATCAAAGCTGTACCGAATGCCTTCTTGATCATCAAAGGCACTGGCAGCGCGGAAGCCATTCAGCAGCACTTCTACTCTATTGCAAAAGAAGTTGGCGTTGAAAAAGAGAAGTTGATATTTTCTGCCGATTGTTGCTTCAGAAGAAGAGCACCGCGCCAATCTAAGAATTGCAGACATAGTACTAGACACCTACCCCTACAATGGAGCAACCACAACTCTTGAGACCTTGTGGATGGAGATTCCACTGGTAACGTTGGTCGGGGAGCAGTTCTCGGCGCGCAACAGCTACACCATGCTAAAAAATGTCGGTGTCGAAGAAGGCATCGCCTGGACCCCAGAAGAATATGTGGAATGGGGCGTCAAGCTGGGATTAGATGCTGAGCTGCGTAAAGAGGTGATTTGGAAACTGAGAGAAGCTAAAAAATCTGCGCCACTCTGGAATGCCAAAGCGTTTACGAAAAATATGGAAAAAGCATACCAGAAAATGTGGAGCACCTACCTGGCTGAATCTCTCAGAGAGTAGGCTATGGTTCACAATACAGCTAGTACAACAAGGCGGAAGTTTCTGGACTAGCTTTAGCCGCCCTCATCCCCCAGCCCCTTCTCCCATAAAAGGAGAAGGGGAGCCCTCACCCCAGCCCCTTCTCCCCGCTGTTGGTTTTGGGGGTAGAAAGGGAGCCGGATCGAACTTCCTCTCCCTTGATGGGAGAGGAAGTTCGGGTGAGGGTCGCCAACTTAGGCCCTAAACTACTAGCTTCTTTCAGCAGACTTCCTAAATAGAACAACTTGAAAATCTCAGACATGATTAACCTTCACATTGGCGGCAAGCAAGAACATCCCGAGTGGAAAATCCTAGACATTGAGCCTCGCCCAGAAGTTGACTTTATCGGTGATGCCAGCGACCTCAGTCAATTCCCAGATAACTCAATTTCTTCGATTTATGCAAGCCATGTCTTGGAGCATTTTCACTACGGCTTAGACAATGAACTTCTGACTGTCTTGCAAGAATGGCTTCGTGTCCTCATCCCAGGAGGAAGACTCCTGATCAGCGTCCCCGACCTCAGAACCATGTGCTGGCTCTACTCCAACCCCGATGCATCGGTAATGGAAAGACATCATTTCATGCGCATCATGTTTGGAGGCCATATGAACGAGTACGATGTCCACCGCGTCGGCTTTGATGCCGATACACTATCACTCTACCTATCCGAAGCTGGCTTTGCGGACATGGAGTTAACAGATGAATTTGGGATTTTCCAGGACAGCAGCAGCCTCCGTATTCTGGGCCAACTCATTAGCCTCAATGTGATTGCGATAAAAGCAGAGTAGTGGGCAGCCTTCGCCGCAGCCATGCGCCCCAGCCGTGAGACCGACCCATCGATTCCTGGGGATTGCTTGATCGCATAACATCCAGCTTCGTGAGCACAATTCGATCAGTCAGCACCATTGGACGGTAGGGGCGTTCCGCCGAACGCCCTAGCCAGCCCTAGCTGAATCAAACCAGTTCCACCGCCCCGCTTTTCCTCACCTGGAAAGCGGGGCTTGCGCTTTTCTTTCCCAGCCCCCAAAAACTGATCGCTGTCTCAACAATTCCAAGCATATTCGAGCCAGCCTCTCTCCTAAAACCTATGCCTTACCCATAAGTCTGCAAAGTGTTGTGTAGACTGACTTTGAGAGATCCAAGGCATGAGTTATTCTGAAAGGAGTAGCGCCAGCCAGGAGCAGGCAGGAATCATGCAGAATTGGGCCAAGCAAGAGCTGAGAAGCTCAGATTTAGGAGATGCGCGGCTGAATCGCCGCTTGATGGAAATTGTAGATTGAAGAGGACCTAGCTCAGCAGCCGGAGGCGAGTGTGCCCCAGGCGAGCGGAGATTGGGGAAGGACGAAAGCGGCGTATCGTCTGTGGGATAACGCGAAAGTGAGTGAGGAAAGCATTTTAGAAGGTCACCGAAGCTCGGCGCTCGAGCGGATGAAAGGGCATAATGTGGTGTTGGCGGTGCAAGATACAACGGACTTCAACTTCACTCATCACCGGGCGAAGAGCGAAGCGGCTGGTTTTGGTCCGATTAGCGCCCATGAGCATGTGCTGGGCTTGAAGCTGCACACCACCTTTGCGGTAAGCGGTAGCGGAGTACCGCTGGGGGTGCTCGACCAACAGAGCTGGGCGAGGAAAAAGGAAAAGGGCAAGGGCAAGGGCAAAGGTAAAGGCAAAGGAAAAAGTCAGAAAGCCATAGCCGGAAAGGGATGGAAGGGAAAAGAGAGTCTGCGTTGGCTCAAAGCCCAGGTGGGCAGCGAGCTGGATGTGCCCGAGGGAGTGAAACTGGTGACGGTGGCCGACCGTGAGTCCGATATTTATGAGCTGATGGCGCTCGAACGCTCAGAGAATGTCCATGTGCTGCTACGAGTCTGCCGTGACCGCAAAGTGGACCATCCCGAGCAGAAGCTAAAAGCGGCGATGACCACAGCCGCCA
>JAAUQQ010000015.1 GCA_012032745.1 Synechococcales cyanobacterium RM1_1_8 | reverse complement strand
ATGGCGAGGAATTGGATGGCTCTCTCAATGGACGTTAGGCCTCTGGGGAAGTGGTCCTGGGGCAGGTATTGGGTTCCTTTACAGTGTGAGTGCATTGGCCATGACGTTGGTGGGTGTCGTTGGCTTTGGCTTACCTCGCTTGCGCCAGGTGGAGGATGCGCCTACTCATCTCAAGCTCTAATGGGGAAGGCCTGCGCGAACCCCTATCCACTCGTGGGTAGGTGCGTTATTTCTGACCTTAGATGACGTCAAGGTTTACCCCGATTGAGGTGATCCCTCAGAAAGGTGTTGCCTGAGATACTTCTGTTTACAATATGAAACTCATGATATGGTTGTGCGGAAAGATTCGCAAGAGTGACCCTGTGCAAGGGATACAAGGAGTGAGACAGCCTTGCTTTCATGACAGATGGTGCCAAAACGCTCAAGTCTCCACTAGTTATTGGCTTTTCTGAGGTAATTAACTCTTAACGCCGAGCAAGAATGATACTATACTGAGCATGTTAATGACATCGTGTCTCAATAGATGAAGCTAGCGACTTGACTTTAGAATCTGACCTCTCGTTGGAGTCGTCTGATTTGTTTCTAGTTCGTCAAATCTAATGACCAACAGTCATTCTGGGACTTGTTGGCTCTGCAATTTTTTGGTTGCGGAGTGGTTTTGGGCATCTATCCTTTTCGAATTTAGAGCGATGTAATAACTAAGCAGCTTCTCAATTTTGTCAGATAGCAAGAGCTTGTTGTCTGGCTTGCTTGGTTGTTGAAGCTTCAGGACTTTAGCAGCGCCTTGGAGCTTTTAACGTCGTGATCCCTTTACTGTTTGAAATTCTATACCCATGCCAAATTCCACTTTTTTGTCTGGATCTGCTGTGGCGCTTCAGTCCGCCGCTTTTGGTTCAGTCTCCACGCTTGTGATCATTGATGCGAATGTTGACGCTGTAGGCCAACTTGTCGCGGACATTCATCCGGATAACGCCAGGGTTCATCGGTTACGGAGCAATCGCAGTGGAATTGCCCAAATCACAGAGATTCTGGCAGCGACTCCTGATGTTGATGCAGTCCACTTGGTTTCCCATGGTGAGCCAGGTGTCCTGCATTTGGGCAATGAGCAGCTCTCCCATCAAACGCTGTTGCATCACGCTGACAGGTTGATGCTGTGGGCGGAGAAGCTTCAGGGCAAAGATTTGGTTCTGTACGGCTGTGAAGTCGGGCAAGGTGCGAGGGGATATCTGTATCTCCAGCAATTGCGCCAGCTCACCGGAGCCAATATTGTTGCGGCTAGCCGTCCAGTGGGTTTTCAAAACTGGGATTTGGATGTTGCTTTGGGCGAACCGCGTAGTTCAGTTATTTTTTCTGAGGCATTGCAGGAGAGTTATTTGGGTCAGTTCATCCCTACCGTCAATTTGAGCTTGAGTACAGACCAGCTCATCGAGACTGAAGGATCTCTGTTTACGATTAACTTTGCTTTGAGCGAACCTCCTCCAGCCGGTGGGACTATTGTTAGGCTGGCTGTTAGTGAAGCTGCAGGCTTCAATCGCTTTGATCTCGGATTTGGGCTTCAGTTGAATGGTATTGGTGGATTTCCTACCGATGTTTCACCCAATGGGGATTTCTCCGCGTTTCAGTTTGTATTAACTGCGCAGAATGCTTCTGTCTCGTTTCCCATCGTATCAACCCAAGCCGATGAGAATTTGAATGGCTCTGGTCCTATCGAAGACTCAGCTAGCACTCCCGAAGTGCTCACATTTACTGCAACGGCAACTTCAGGTGGGACGATTGGTAATGGCACTGCTAGCGTGACGATTTATGACAACCCTAGCCAGGTTCCTGCGGCAAATCGGGCACCCGTCGCCGATGATGACACCTATGGCACCCCATTTAATACGGTACTGACCGTTGATCCAGCAAGTGGGGTGTTGCTTGGTGATGCCGACCCAGATGGGGATGCGCTGACCGCTGCGATCGCCGCTCAACCGGGCAACGGTAGTGTGACCCTAAACAATAATGGCTCCTTTAGCTATAGTCCAAATAGTGGTTTTAGCGGTAGCGATACCTTCACCTATACGGCGAATGATGGCAGGGGTGGGACAGATTCCGCGACGGTAACCGTTAACGTGGGGGCTGCACCACCTACTCCTGTGGTTAGTTTGACCTCGGATATTACGACCCTAGTGGAGGATGAAGGGACTGAGGTCACCTTTACGATCAGTTTGAGTGAGCCCCCACCTGCGGGTGGATTAGTGATTGGTCTAGGGACTGGAAAAGCTTTTGCTTTGGGAGATTTTGATGTTTTCCCTCCTGCTCCCCAGGCGGTTTTGACCAATGCACAGTTAGTCGGTGGTTTTAGTGACAATAGTGGGCTAAATCTTCGGATTACAGCTCAAACTGCGACGATCCGATTACCCATTTTCAATGATGAGGATCGAACTCAGAACGGTGTTGTTACAGACCCGACTGGGCCGCTTCGCAATGATGATATTGGAGATGAACAAACGACCTTTAGTATCTTGGCAGGCACAGGCTATACGGTGAGTCCTACTGCTAGCGCAGTGGCGCTAACCCTGAAAGATACCAATGTTGTTAATGGCGCGCCTGTTGCGGATGATGATGCCTACAGCACAGCATTCAATACGCCTCTGACGGTGACTGCGGCTTCTGGCGTGTTGAATGGCGATACTGATCCAAATGGGGATACGTTGGCAGCGGCGATCGCCACCGCGCCTACCAGCGGTACCGCAGCCCTCAATGCCGATGGCTCCTTCAGCTATACCCCCAACGCGGGTTTCAGCGGCAACGACAGTTTCACCTACAGCGTCAACGACGGCAACGGCGGCAGCGATACCGCAACGGTGACGGTGACGGTTGCGCCCCAGGTCATCGTGAATGTGGCTCCCGTGGCCGATGACGATGCCTACAGCACCGCCTTTGGCACGCCGCTAACGGTTGATGCTGCAACCGGAGTCCTGAATGGGGATACGGATGCGAATGGGGATGCCTTGACAGCAGCGATCGCCACCGCGCCCACCAGCGGTACCGCAGCCCTCAATGCCGACGGCTCCTTCAGCTATACCCCCAACGCGGGTTTCAGCGGCAACGACAGTTTCACCTACAGCGTCAACGACGGCAACGGCGGCAGCGATACCGCAACGGTGACGGTAGCGGTCGCCCCCGAGCAAGGTGGCGGTGGCGGTGGCACCACTCCGGTTGTGAGCTTTAGCAGCACCCCTGGCATCATCAGCGAAGCCGATGGCACTGCCCTGGTGATGAACTTCAGCGTGGCTGGTGAGATTCCTGCGGAAGGTATCACCGTCAATTTGCAAGGCGATGCGGCTCGCATCATGCAGCAATTCACCGTGGCACAAACCCGGTTTAATGCAGCCGGTGAACCGTTCTATCGCTTTGATAATGCTTTTGCGGCTGCGACCAGTCCTAATATTGTCGGTGGGACGCTCAATCGCTTCTCCCTGGAAGATGGCGACCCGAGTGAGAGTGCTGCTAACGAAGCGGCGGCAGGAACGGGGTTCTTGTCCAATTTCTCGTTTACGATTACGGCAGCAACGGCCAGCATCACGATTCCGGTGCTGAATGACCTGCTTGAAGAGCCGGACCAAACCTTCACCTATACCCTCGCGCCGGGGGCCGGTTATACCGTTGATCCTGCTGCCAATAGCGGGACCTTCACGGTGACCGACGGTGTGCCGGGTGGTGTGGGTCCTCGGGTTGGTGTCCGTGCAACCCCTGGAACGCTGTACGAAAGTGAGCAGACGGCGATAACGCTGACCTTTACGACCCGGGGAACGATTCCGCCTGAAGGGGTGGTGGTGTTCTTGGAGGGATCACCGAGGGCGATCGCAGAGTTCGATGTCAATGCCACGAATCCTCGCCTACCGGAAAACGAAACAGTTGTGCAAGGGCCAGTGGTGGTAGGCGGAAGTATCGTCGGCACCAACGAAACTGCTGGCGGGTTCTTCTTCCGAATCAACTCGCCCACGGCCACCATTACTGTGCCGGTCTTCCAGGATGATGTGACAGAAGGTTCAGAGACACTCACCTTTGTCTTGCGGGATGGGGAGCAGTATCAGGTGAACCCGAATCTCAGTAGCGTGACTGTAGGGATCGAAGATACGATTGCGCCACCAGTGGTGAGCTTGGTGAGCAGCACTCCGACGCTGGTGAGCGAGTCAGAAGGCAGCGTGCTGGAGCTGACCTTTGCCACGACAGGAACGATTCCGGCGACGGGAACGACCATCGTGTTGGAGATTACAGATCCTGCGCTGTTGGGCGACCAAATTAGCCGTCCATCGAACCAAGGCGATAACGTTGGCATAACGATTCCGGGTGGTTCACGAACCACGATTACGGATGAGAATGGCAACTTCGTGAAGCTGTTGCAGCGGATTGTGATTACTGAGCCCAACGCGGTGCTGCGCCTACCTGTCCTCGATGACATCATCCAGGAAGCCGATGCCAGCTACAGCATCAAGTTGGTGGATGGCGAAGGCTACAGCATCGATGCAGCAGCGGCGAATACGGCCACCTTCACCGTCACCGATGGTCCGCTACTGGCTAACCCTCCCGTGGTCAGCATCAGAGCCATGCCGACGGCCCTGTTCGAGAGTGAAGGCACTGAGGTCACCCTCACCTTCAACGTCGATGGCATCATTCCTGAAGGCGGCCTCAATATCTTTGTCGATAGCGGTGTTGGTGCAGCAGTCGGTGAATTTGCCATCAACGGCAATGCCCGCAACGGCATCGTCACAGGTGGACTCGTCACCACCGGTGGAGCCGTGACCGGTACCGACGGCGATGCTAGCGGCTTCTTCTTCCGTATCGATCAAAACGGGGCTACCGCAAAAGTCGCCGCCTTCAAAGACGATGTGGTTGAAGGACTCGAAACCTTCACCTATAGCTTGGTTGACGGCGAAGCTTACAATGTCAGTTCTACGGCTGGGGCTGTGACCATCACCATTGATGACACCAATTCCTTCGCGGATCCCACACCAGGACCAGGAGATATTGTTGGTACATCGGGTAACGACAGTCTGGCCGGTAATGGTGGCATCTTCTTCGGTCTCGAAGGCGATGACAACATCTACAACAATGGTGGCGAAAGCTCCCAGTATGGTGGTGCTGGCAATGATCGACTCCATGGCAATCGTCAAAATGATTGGCTCAGTGGAGGAGACGGTAACGATGTCCTTTACGGTAATGGAGGCAACGACACCTTGCTCGGCGGCAATGGCAATGATGCCATTTATGGCGCTAATGGCAATGACACGATCAATGGTGGTGACGGTGACGACTTAATCTACGGTAACGGGGGCAACGACGTTCTCGTGGGTGGAGCAGGAAATGACAACATCTACGGCTCAGGAAGTGCGGAAACCTTTGATGGCGGCTCGGGGAATGATACCTTCTGGCTCAATGGTGGCCAAGATATCGTGATTCTCCGAGGCGGTGAAGGTACAGACATCGTCAATGGCTTCCAGCTCGGTCAAACTAAATTTGGTCTGGCGGATGGTTTGCAGTTTAGCAACCTTAGCTTTACCCAAGGCAACGGCTTTACGAGCATCTCTGCGGGCTCCGAACAACTCGCCAGAGTCAACTGGACGATGGAAAACCAGCTCAATTCTGCGGCTAACTTCTCCATCGCTTAAAGTTGGTTCGTCAGGTTTAACTTGACGAACTAGATTGACTATATGCGGGAGTTTGATGAATCAAACTCCCGCATTTTTTTGTTTGGCCATTGGGCACATGGAAGAAAGCAGACTCCGGCCATGGCGATGGGGTTTATCACAAGTCCCATTGCGATTCCTACGGAAGCTTGGCGAAGCCAATCGCTGCATTGTTCGTAAATCACTCCGCACGGAACCCGATCTGGCTCGGCTTTTCCCGGCTTAAGTCACTTCCCAGTCGCAATGTCTGCCTTGCGCCAATGAGTCAAAGCTTTGAGCCGAGACACCTGAAGGCGTCTCCGGAAAAATTTTCAACTTCACGAAAACTTCATATCTTTTTATCCCTTGAAGCCGGAGAAGTGATGATACTATTGCTACCGAGAGCTTATTGAGATAAACTTGCAGTAAGCCTTCAAGACATGACTATCTGGTTACCAGAAAGCGGCCTCCGACAACAAACCCATAGAGGCCAGGTTTGTGGGGGGCCAAGTTCAGTCCTCCATCTGCAAGTGCAGAGACCATTCCTACTCACCAATATCTATGGAGAGAGAGTGGAGCCTTCCCAGGCTCTGCCGGATGTTTCGCGCTGAAATTTTGATTCCGCGATGTTTTTTCCAGCATCGAGACCTGTACTGCTCCTTCGGCTGGGTGTTGCACCACCCAGCCAAAGGCTTTGTGCAAGTACATCTACATTACCATTTGTTGCTAGGAATAGCTTAAACAACAATGTCTACACCAATTGTATCATTTCAGACAGTTTCGGGCACTTTTGATGGAACTCGCGATGAGAACCGCGATCGCATCCTCTCCCCCGAAGTGGTTGAGTTCCTGGGCGAACAGCCCGGCGCGAGCCTCGTCAACTTTATCTTCCAGGTAGAAGGCACCCTTCCGGACGATGGACTGGAAGTTTTAGTCAACGTCGATGCCAACTTTGCGGATTATTTCAGCAACCTGGGGCGATCGCCCTTTGGCGGCGGCGGTAAAGTGATGGGTGCGGTCTATGCCGAGGATGGCATGACTCCCACGGGAATCAGAGTCTTGCTCACCAGCCCCAACGCGCTGTTTTCGCTGACAGCGGCCCAAACCGAAACCGCCGAAACCGATGGCCCTGAGACCCTCAACTTTAGTCTTGCAAGCGGTGCGGGCTACAGCGTCGATGCGGCGGCCCAGTCTTCGGTCGTCACGTTCTACGACACCCTGGCCGATGTGCCGGCACCGACCTCGACGCCCACCGTGGGTCTGAGCATTGACAACACCGCGTTGGTCGAGAGCGAAGGCACCGAGCTGACCTTGACCTTTAATGTTGACGGTGCAATTCCCGAGGGCGGCGTGCTGGTCTATGTGGACAGCGGCGTGCGGGCTGCGGTCGGGGAGTTTAATGTGTTTGGCGGTGAAATCAGTGGCGGCCTGCTGCCGTCGCCGAACTTTGCCATCAGCGGGTTTTACTTCACGATTCTCGAAAACGGGGCCACGATCACGGTACCGGTCAACGATGAGAGTACCAATGACCAAATTCCTCCGGAGGCTGCTCTAGAGGGGGTTGAGGGCTTTACATTCTCGCTGATCGAGGGGCCAGGTTATGCCATCGACAGCGCAGCGGCGGCGGTGAGCTATACCATTGCGGACAATGCTGATTCCGTTCCGTTGGTGAGTCTCAGAACTTCTCCGGCGGTGTTGGCGGAGTCTGAGGGCACGGTGTCGGTGCATGAGTTTGCGGTGAGCACGGTGCCCCCGGCGGAGGGGATCACGGTGTCGGTGAGTGCGACAAATCTAGGCGACTTTGACCTCGCCCAGATTGCCGTAACCGGGGGCGAAATTGCGGGGGTCAATGCTGACGGCAGCGGTTTTGATTTCAAGATTACGGCGCAAAACGCCACTATCGAGCTGCCCATTGCCAACGATGGCATGGCCGAGGGGCTCGAAACCGCCGTGTTCACGCTGGAGGCCGGTTCGGGCTATTTAGTGAGCGCAAGCAACAGCGGTGGAACCTTCACCCTGAGCGATGGGGCGGTGGCGGCTCCGCCCAGAGACGTCGAGAGCAACGACACGATCGCCACAGCAGTTGCCACGGGGCTAAGTGCAGAGAATCAGCAGGTCAGTGTTTCGGGGGCGCTGGCTCAGCAGACCAATCCGGCGGTCGATCAATCCGAAGATGTCGATTTCTACGCTGTGGAATTGGCGGCGGGGGATGTGCTGCGGATGGATACCGATGCGCGATCGCTCCTGCCCAGCCCAGCAAGCCCTGACACCGTTATTCAACTATTTGATGCTGCGGGTAATCTCCTGGCCCAGAGCGATGATGACTTCGCCCCCGACGAAGCATTTAGCACAGGACGCCAGGATTCCTACGCGGAATTTACGGCCACCGCAGCCGGCACTTACTACGTGGGCATTAGCAGCTTTCCCAATGGCAACTTCAGTGACTTTGTTCAGGATGACGGCACCCTGAGAAATGCTCCCTACGACCCCAATCAAGCTGGCAGCGGCACGGGCCGCAGTTCCGGAGCCTATACGCTCAATCTTTCGCTGAACCAGCCCTTCACCGCATCTGAAACAATCATTCCCGCAGGCGACGGCACTGGCCCCCAGGTTTCGCTCACGGCCTCTGCGGCGACCTACAGCCGCGAGGACAATCTGATTGCCAGCAGTCTGGTGCAGTTTGTCGAAAACCGAGCCGCTTCGATTCTAACCCTGGGTCTGAGCACGGAGGGAGCTATTCCCGCCGAAGGCATCGAAGTCTTTCTCAAGAGCAACATTGATCTCTCCACCGTATTCAGCACCAGCACGCCCTTTAGTCCCGGCGGCGGTGCGGAGGTGCTGGGTGCCGTCTACGATGCAACCGGCGCAGCCATCGGGTTGCGAGTCAAGCTGAACAGCAGCGACGCTGTTCTCAACCTCAACTTGGCCAATGCGGCTGAAGCCCCCAGCGATGGCCCAGAAACCGTCACCTTCACCCTAGAGCCCAGCACGGGCTATCGGGTCGGAACCCGCGAATTCTCGACTACGATTTACGACACCCTAGAGGCGGTACCCCCAGCGTCTAACCTGCCTACCGTAGGTGTTTCCATCAGCGAAGCGGCCCTGGTGGAATCGGTTGGCAATACCACAACCCTCACATTCTCATTGGATGGACCTCCTCCAGCGGGCGGTGTTCTGGTCAATTTGGACAGCGGCGCACGCGGTGCCTTGGGTGAATTTGATGTCTTCAATGCCCAAATCACGGGCGGTGATTTCCCCTCGCCGAATTTCCGGGCCAGCGGTTTCTTCTTCAACATGACGGAGCAGACAGCGACCATCACGCTGGCGGCCTTTGATGAGACGACAAATCCTCAAATCCCGGCAGCCAATGCCCTAGAGGGAATTGAAGAATTCACCTTCACGGTGCAGCCCGGTGTGGGCTATGCCGTTGCGCCCGGTGCCAGCGCTGTGACTCTCACCATCGCGGACAACCCCGATTCTGTGGTCATTACCCCGCCCGATGGCGACGGTGGCGGCGGCGGTGGTACAGCACCGGCCATCCCTGTTGAGACCGAGTTCAACGACACGATCGCCGATGCCACGGACACGGGACTGAGTGTCTTCAACACCAGTTTCACCCTGCAAGGTGCGATCAACTCCACCCGTGCCACTCGCAACCTGATCGATGCCACGGAAGATGTAGATATGTACGCCTTCCAGGCCCAGGCAGGCGATACGGTGCGAATTGATGTGGATTCGATTTCCTACACCATTGAAGGGATCGATCGTGAGCAGCGGGTCGATACCGAACTGCGCATCTTCAACGCAGCGGGCGAAGAACTGGTACTCAACACCGAAGCACCCGCCCCCGGCGAATTGTTCACCTCCGGTCGCGATGCCTACGTTGAGTTCACCGCCACCGAAGCGGGAACCTATTATGCAGGTGTTGCACTGCTCAGCAACCGCGCCTACGACCCCAACGTTGCTGGCAGCGGCAGCGGTCGGGTCTTCCCCAACTCCGGCATCAACGTTGGTGAATATACAATCCAGTTTGACCTGGCCCCGATCAACCCGGTCAGCGTCATCACCGGCAATGGCAATGTCTTTGGTACCAACGGCTCTGACAACTTGGTCGGCGGCAGTGGTAACGACAACCTCTACGGCAACGAAGGCCAAAACGTCCTCATGGGTCTGGGCGGAAACGACCAGCTCTTTGGCGGCAACAGCAGCGACGTGGCCTTTGGCGGCGATGGTGACGACACCCTCTACGCCAACGAAGGTCGCGATGTTCTCAGCGGTGGCGCAGGCAACGACGTGCTGTTTGCTGGTGGCGGCGATGACGTGCTTATGGGCGTCACCGGAGACGACATTCTCTATGGCAATCACGGTAGCGACCTGTTTGTCTTTGGCAACGGCGACGGTACCGACACCATCATGGACTTCCAGATGGGCATGGACAGGATTGGCCTGGTTGAGGGCGAGCTAACCTACGCAGATCTCAACATCACCCAAGACGGGCTCGACACCGTTCTGGGCGTGAGCAGCAGCGGCGAAACCCTGGCGATTTTGAAGTACACTCATGCTTCGATGCTGGGTGAGAGCAGCTTTGCCATGGTGCCGGATGTCTCTGATCCAGTCCAGGCGCTGGCGCTGGTCTAATCTCGCCTAGCCCGCCCGCCTAGGTTGGATCAAACGCAGTGAAACCCAACAAAACTAGGGCGAAAGCCCACCCACTCTGTTGGGTTTCACGTTTCTCTGATCGGCCTAGGCTTGCGGCGCTGCTGGGTCTGCCGTGGCTTCGTCCTTCGCGTCCTCTGCCTCGTCTAACCATGCCAGCAGATCTGCCAGCACCGCAAAATCTAACAGCGCCTCGCCCAGGTCTTCCAGGGTCTCTAGCTTTAGAGGCTTGATGCGATCGCGCACCGCTTTAGGTAGCTGACCCACCCGCCGAGTGAGTTGACGCAAGATCAGCGATCGCGCCTCTACCTCACGGCCCTCCTCACGGCCCTCCTCGCGGCCCTCCTCGCGGCCCTCCTCGCGGCCCTCCGCTTTGATTTCTCGGTAAACCTGGGTCTCCCGCAAGGTAATCCCTAGCATCTCTTCCACCTCCCTTTGGCTAAGTCCATCATAGCGATACACCATGATTGTAGTCACCATGTCCACTAACGTCCGGCTTGAAAATTGCGGTATTTCTGCATCGCTTCTTGACAGCAGGTATCGAGCCTCTGCGGTTGTCTGCTTGGGGTCGATCGCGGTCAGCAGCATCAGCGCTAGCGGCACTGGCAACTGTCGAATGTCACCCAGTTCGTCGAGATACACGCGCTGTACCTGATCGCTGCCTAGCAGATTTCGGTATGGGTGGGTCTCGTTTTGCTCAATTTGACGAGTCGGATAAATCATAACCGCTTGCCAGTCATAGAAGCGATCGCGGTTTCGGTAAAAGTACAGCAATGCTTCGGCAAAGACTCGTTCGTAGAGCCGCTCATCTTTTTGAAACTGCACCTCGCAAAAGTAGATCGTGCCGGGGGGCTCGCCCTCGGGGGGCAAAAAGACGCCATCGATTTCAAATCGAGGTTCTTTGACCGCCACGGAATCAAACACGTAGTTCGCTGCATTGGTAGGGGGCTGGGGCAACAGCTCGAAGAGCAGAGCCGGATATTGCTGAAACAGTTGATAAAAAATGGAGTCTCGACGCATGACGATTCATTCTGTAGGCATTAGCCAACTTGGAAACTTTGATTATGCTCTTACTGTCGCGGTGGGTGACGGCCAACCGACCATTTCTGTGGATCTCATTCCTGGCACCTTCGACGGCGACGGTAACTTAGTGACGCCTCATTTGGTCGAATCCGGTGAGGCAGGCAGTTCGATCCTGAGCCTGGTGGTGCAAGCAGATGCGCCAATTCCTGAGGGCGGCTTAGTGGTTAATATCAATACAGACCTCGCCGACATCACACAATTTATCCAAGGTTCAAACTTTATACCCACCACCTTTGGCGGCCAAGTGTTGGGTGCGGTCTATGGTGACGACGGCAAAGCGACGGGCATTCAGGTGCGGCTCGACAATACCAACATGGTCGTTAATTTCTCAACGGGCTTGGGATTGGATGCAGCGGGGCCACAATCGGTCCGCTTCTTTGTCGAGCCGGGTGAAGGCTATCAGCCCTCCTCCGAGCAGGCGACGGTCACGGTCTACGACAGCCTCGACCAAGTGCCTGTGGCAACTTCGCTGCCAGAGGTCAGTCTGAGCTTCGTGGGCTCAACGATCTTTGAGGGCTTGGGTACGGCAACGCTGAACTTTGCTGTGGAGGGCGAGATTCCAGCCGAGGGCATTGTTGTTTACGTTGATCGAGGTTTCTTTGGTGCTTTGAATGATTTTGACTTGTTCAATGCGCGGGTGCAGGGGGGCGCGTTCCCGGCACCGGATGGTCAAGCAGGCGGCTTCTATTTCAAGATTACTGAGCCGATCGCCAGCATTACCCTAGAGGTGTTGGTCGATGAACTGCAAGAAGGCATTGAGGCAGCGACGTTTACGCTGCAACCCGGTGCTGGCTATAGCGTTGCCGCAGATGCGAGTCGCAGTACGCTGTTAATTGCTGATGGCCCAAATGCTGAAATTCAGGTGAGTTATGCAGCCTCTCCTGAGGTGCTAATTGAAACAGAAAATACGGCTTCGGTTCACACACTCAGCCTCAGTGCGCCGCCCCCAGCCGGAGGACTAACCGTCACGGTTCAAGCCCCCAGCCTGGGTGAGTTTGATACCGCTGGTTTGGTCTTGAGCAGTGGCGTCACCGTCACTGATGTGCGACTGGGTGAGTTTGATATTCTGCTCACCGAACAGACCGCGACGATTGAGCTACCCGTCGCCAATGACGGAGTGGCTGAAGGTCTTGAAACGGCCACCTTTACCTTGGTAGCGGGCGATGGCTATCAGGTTGCAGCCAGCGGAAATGTGGGCAGCTTCACAATTGTAGACAGCCTGGATCAGGTTCCGGCTGCGCCAGTTCAGGAAGCAGGGCAAAACGATACGATCGCTACTGCCCAGGCCACTGGGCTCACGGCTGACAATGCAACCCTCACGATCAACGGCAGAATTTCGGGTAACTTCTTTGATTCTGATCTGTCACTGCGCACGGACCGAACGGAAGATGTGGACCTGTATTCTGTGGAGCTGGCTGCGGGCGATGTTTTGCGGATTGATACCGATGCCCAACAATTTGGCTCCGAGGCCGATACGCTGGTGCGATTGTTCGATGCGGCAGGAAATGCGCTGGCTCAAAATGATGATGCTGCGGCCCCCGATGAGCGGTTCAACGACAGGATTGGCTTTGATTCTTATCTAGAATTTACAGCGAATACCGCTGGTACCTACTTCATTGGTATCAGCACGTTCTCGAACGGTGAGCTGGACTTTATCACCGATCCTTACGATCCAAACGTGGTTGGCAGCGGCAGCGGTGGCAGCAGCGGCGAATATACGCTCAACCTTGCTTTGAATCAAGAGATCATTGCTGAGCCCACCGTGATTCCGGTGGGTGATGGCACTGGCCCTGTCATTGCATTTACCGCGATCCCCAGCACGCTCGATGGCGATGCCATTGTCGCCAATGCCCTGGTTCAGTCGGTAGCCTCAGCGGATGAAGCGGCAGATCTGAGCTCGATTCTAACGTTGCAGTTCTCGGCAGAAGGGGAGTTTCCCGCAGAGGGCGTCGAGGTCTATCTCAATAGCAATGTTGATTTGAGCGATCGCCTCAATGCCGGTTTTGCCCGAGGCTTAACGGTTCTCGGTGCCATCTACGATGAAACCGGTGCGCCGACCGGGCTGAAAATCAATCTGACGGCAACTTCAGCCTTCCTCACCCTGAATTTAGAAAGCCCTGAAACTGCACCGACCGATGGCACTGAAACCCTTTCACTATCGCTGGTTCCAGCCGTTGGCTACCAGGCAGATACCCAGGGCTTCTCAACGCCAATATATGACACCCTGGCCGATGTTCCCATTTCGGCAACCCCGCCGACGGTGAGCATTACAGCGAGCGAAACGGCGCTGATCGAATCCACTGGCAACACCACAACGCTGACCTTTAGCCTGAGCGAGGCACCGCCTGCGGAAGGGATTTTGATCTATGTTGACAGTGAAACTGAAGGCGTGATCAGCGAGTTTAATGTGTTTGATGCCGTGATTACGGGGGCCGACGCGCCTTTCCCCAACGGCGATGTCAGCGGCTTCTACCTGCGCATGACCGAGCAGACGGCAACGCTGACGGTTTCGGCCTTTGATGAAACCACCAACCCGCAGCTCACGCCAGCGCAAGCGCTGGAGGGCATCGAGTCGGTTACGTTCAGGCTTGCAGGTGGTCAGGGTTACCTCATTTCCCAGGAGAGCAGTACGGTTGCGCTCACCATTGCTGACAATCCTAACTCGGTGGTGATTCCAGGGAATGGTGGCGGCGGTGGCGGTGGCGGCGAAGGGCCGGTTAACAACCCTGAGAATGAGTTTAATGACACGATCGCAACAGCGATCGCCACCGGTCTCAGCGCCACAAACCGAACTTACGAGACCCTGGCAACCCTGGAAGTCACAGATATCACGCTCAATCCAGAGGCTCCCGATGACGAGCGGTTGTTCTACGCCAACTTAGTGGATATCACTGAAGATGTGGATATGTATGCCTTCAACTTGGAGGCGGGCCAAACCATCACCCTTGATATTGATGGCGGTGGTACAGGCAATGCAGGCGTTGCAGAATCAACACTCGACTCGATTCTGCGCATCTTTGATGCAGCAGGAACTGAGCTGGCCATCAGCGAAAACGATGCCGCACCCAATGAAGTATTCCAGGCCAACGGCGACACCTATCTTCAGTTCACCGCCACTGCGGCGGGCACCTACTATGCGGGTGTCAGTGTCTTGGGCAACACCTTCTACGACCCCAATGTCCAGGGTAGCGGCAGCGGCTGGATCTTCACGAGATTTGAGCCCGGTGCCTATCGCTTCACGGCGACCTTAGGGGATGCGCCAGTGCCCCTCCCCCAGACCCGCTTCGGCAGCGATGCATCGGAAACTCTAACGGGCGGCAGCGGCAATGATGTCCTCTACGGCAACGGCGGAATGGATACACTGATTGGCGGCAATGGTAATGACCTGATCTACGGCGGCTCCCAAGCCGACACCATTCTCGGCGGCAGCGGCAACGATACGATCTACGCCAACGGCGGCGGTGATCTGATTGATGCAGGCAGTGGCCTAGACACCGTCTGGCTGGGAGCCGGAGCCGCCTCGATCGCCCTCAACGCAGGGGAAGGTTACGTCACGGTCAAGAACTTCCAGCTTGGCGCAACCCAATTCACGGGTGGCGGCTCCGGGCTTTCGTTTGCAGATAGTGCCGATGGCGTGAAGATCTCCAAAGGTGATGACCTGCTGGCTATGGTGACCTGGCAAACCGCCAGCACCTTCAGCAGCAATTCATCCATGGTTTTCGTGTAAAAGCACCCTTCGTCCACAGACGGCTGATACTCGTTGCCGCTCAGCTTCGGGGGGCGCAAAACCATGGTGAGCGTCCCTCGAACGGGATTGCCATTGGCTCCCATCATAGCTTTCTTAATGATCTGTCCGGTTACAGCCCGTTAGGTTACAGCCTGTTATCTTGTCGTTCTTTCATCCCCCAGAGATTCCGCCATGCAACTTCCCGATCGCGTGATCAGCGCCCTGCAAACCGCCCTCGACGCGAATCGTCCCGCCGAAGTCCCTGGAGCTGTCGCGGCCATCCTCACCCCAGAAGGAGAATGGTTTGGAGCCAGCGGCGTTGCCAATGTGGCCGAGAATAGGCCGCTTCGGCCAGACGATCGCTTTGAAGCTGGCAGCATCACCAAAACCTTTGTTGCTGCAACATTGCTGCAGCTCGTCGAAAACGGCCAAATCTCCCTCAATGACACCCTGACCACCTGGCTCACCACCAGCCTCACCGACCCCATTCCCAATGCCAGCGAAATCACGATTAAACAGCTCCTCAACCACACCAGCGGCATCGCCGACTATCTCGATATCTTTACGGCTCGGGCGGTCACCAATCCAACGCTGTTTTTGCAGGAGTGGGAGCCGGAGCAACTGGTGGGTTTTGTAAACGGAGTAGAGCCCTTTTTTGCACCGGGCACCGACTGGCGCTATTCCAATACCAATTACATCCTGGCCGGGGAGGTGATTGAGTCAGTTACGGGCAATGGCTATGGGCAAGAAATTCGCGATCGCATCCTCAATCCCCTCGGCCTCGACAACACCTTCGTCTTTGGTGAAGAAGAGATTCCCGGCGGCTACATTAGCAGCTATTGGGACTTCAACCGCGATGGTGTTCTCGACGATCTCAGCATTACAAACCTCTCCTGGGCCAGTGCAGCCGGGTCGATCATTTCTAATGCCGAAGACCTCGCAGACTTTTTTGATGGGCTGCTCGTCGATGGTGCATTGCTAGAGCCAGAAACCCTCAGCCAAATGCTCGATACCCAGCCCGTAGACTCACCCAATTATGACAGTTACGGCTTGGGTATTGGCACCTTGGAATCACGCGATCGCTTCTGGTACGTCCACCGGGGCCAAACCCTGGGGTTTCGCTCTAATCTCTGGTACTCGCCCTTAGAGGAGATTACCTATGTGGAGCTGCTCAACGGGCGCTCCAACACGAATCTGGTCAGCGACCTGCTGCCGACCTATCGCCGCGAGATCGAGCAGGACGACGCCATTCCAATCCCAGCCCCCGAAAATCAGTCGGGAACGTTTTCAGTTGCAGAAGGAACCACCAGTCTCTTTCTCGACTTCTCCCTGCTTGAGACGGCGGGACTCATTATTCAAAACACAACACCCACCGCCACCCCCTTTTCCAATCAGTTTCAGCTTGGGTTTGAGATCGCAGACAGCACCGACTTCCGGTTTGATTCGGTTCCTTTTGCTCCTTTAGGCGGCAGCATTCAGCATACTGGGGAAATTGAATTCTTATTCGGGGATGATGCGCTATTGAGCATTGGGGATTTTGAGATTGGGTTTGAGGGCGATCGCATCACCGAGACCAACAGCGGCTTCTACGTCGCCGACACCCTAGAAGATGGCCTCGGCCTCGACATCCTCTTCGACATCAGCAACCCCGAGCGGCTGATTATACAGAACGATGAACTCACCCTCGCCGACGCCGATCTATTGCTGGCTCCAGAGTTAGCCCAAGTCCTGGGCCTGAACGACTTCGTGGGCGCAGATCTGGGCGACACTCGCATCGACGCAGTTCTCTCACCGGACATGATTCCCCCCGTCGTCCCTCCTACCCCACCCACACCTGAAGCACCGCAAAGCCTATTTGGCAGCAACGGCGACGATAATCTCACTGGCGGCAGTGGTAACGACAACCTCTATGGCAACGAAGGCCAGAACACTTTCATGGGCATGGCCGGAAACGACCAGCTCTTTGGCGGCAACCAGAGCGACATCGCCTTTGGCGGTGAGGGTGATGATGTCATCTATGGCAACGAAGGGCGCGACCTGCTCAGCGGCGATGCGGGTGACGATGCTCTCTTTGGCGGCGGCGGCGATGATGTGCTGCTGGGAGTGACGGGCAATGACACCCTCTACGGCAATCACGGCAGCGACCTGTTTGTCTTTGGCCGTGGCGATGGACTCGACACCATCGTTGATTTTCAAGTGGGCATGGACAGGATTGGCCTCATTGAAGGCGAGCTGGTCTATTCGGATCTCAGCATCATGCAACAGGGTCTGGATACGCTGTTGGGTGTGGGCGACAGAGCCTTCGCAGTGCTGAAATTTACGAATGCTTCCCGGCTCGGAGAAGAGAGCTTTGCCACCGTTGCGGATGGGTCGAATCCAGCACAGGCGATCGCCATCCTCTCCAACTAGTACCGTAGCAAACCGCAACCGATAGGTTGGGTAGCGTGAAGCAGAACCCAACACAGCCTCAGCAAAGACCCTAGGCTGTGTTGGGTTTCATGCGTTTTATCTCAGGAGCAGTGCTGATTG
Source organism: Synechococcales cyanobacterium RM1_1_8 (assembly GCA_012032745.1). GTDB lineage: Bacteria > Cyanobacteriota > Cyanobacteriia > PCC-9006 > JAAUQQ01 > JAAUQQ01. The sequence goes on along the minus strand of JAAUQQ010000015.1, from coordinate 11,349 downwards.
ATCTGGATTCTGAGCCTAGAGCTGCGCCCACTCCTCCGGCAGCAGATTTGCCTGGAGCGTAAACCCGCCGCTTCCGTCAGGCGTCAGCACATAGGCAATGCCCTGGGGATCTGGGTAAATACCGGTCGCCGCTTCAAAGATGTCATCATGACCCACAATCACCTTGTTCTCTCCGGCGGGCGGCGCTTCAGTCAGCAGTGGCATAACGTTGGCCTTCATTTCCTCAACCTGTTCGTCGGTGTAGTCCTCAAACGGCAGGAAATTGAGCTTCGGATTCTTCTCATGTTTGCCAAAAGCCAAATCCGCCGTTTGCCAAGCGCGGCAGTACTGGCTCGCGATCACATCGCCGACCGGAATGCCCTTTGCTTTGAAGGCCCCACCAATGTCTTTAGCCTGCTGAATGCCGACATCACTGAGCTTACGCTGGCTTTCGCAGTCGCTTAGGCTCATGCTAGGGTCAGCCTGGTCAGCATAGTCCTTTTCGGTTTGAGCATGGCGGAAGTAGATCACATGGCCCCCCGCTTGCAAGGCTGTCAGTAGCTCAGCTCCACTGAGCTTGTCTTGGAAGTCGGCATTGGCCTGTTCGCCTTCGCTGTAACCTTCTCCGCCCTCGCCCCCTTCGCTGCTCTCGATAGGCTCGTTGCTCTCGACAGCTTCGGTCGTAGTAGCCCCCTCGCTGCTTTCATCACCACCCGTTATTGCGGGGGCGCAAGCAGCAACAGTTGCCGCTAAGCTTACCGCTAAAAATAGTTCAGCTACTTTAAGTGGCTTTGCCATGTTGTTGATTAAACTCCTTTCACCAAATGTAAGCTGGACCTGTTCAAATCAAAGGGATTTGGCTAAATAGGATAAAATCCCAGAAGCAATCTAACAGCTCTTAAAATTTATTCCTAATAAAGAAAATTCTCCCACCCGGTAAGACCTGGTCATAAGTCAAGAAAAGAAGGACATGGGGAGCTTTGGGTTCCCCGTGTCCATTTATCATTAGGATGAAATTTCTCAAGCTAGCTGAAAGTGCTTAACAGCATGTTAACAGAACATTACCCAGAATTCAATGCTTATCCATAAAGATTCTCAATTGCTGAGGAGATGGTGGTGACAGTTTTGGCCTTGACTATGCCAAAGCTGCCACTGGGAGAGCGTTGTGGGAGTCCTTGCTGCAAGGCATCTGGGCAGGTGTGAACAATGGCATTTTGTTTTTGGCGATCGCGCTCATCCATGAAGCGGAGCAACCGAGTCTGGTCCAGGTTTCCGAAGCCAGCGACCCAAGCCAGAGGTTAAGAACTACGACATTATTAGGCTGATGACAAAAGTAGCTCTGAGAATCTACAACTTTCGCAATTGCGAATGAAATTCATCTGTGTCAGATGATGAGGCTCAGTGGATAATCCGAGCCCAGGACAGGATGCACTCTGAATGAAGCCAGGCTCGGCTTATTGTCTAGGGCTACAATTCCGACCCAGCCTGAATTGCATCTTAAAATACAGATCTTAATAAAAGTTGTTTAGCTCCATATTGCCAAACGCTTGGCAACCGACGATGATTCTTGTTGAGAATTTAAATCAATTAGATTCCGTGGCTTGGGTCTGGTGTGTTGCGTGATCTCCGAGTCGCCATCCCAAACTCTGCCACGCAGTGAGTTGTATGGGCTCTCCCGAACCAACTGCGCTGCGGTATTTCAGCAATTGGATGTGACCATGACGAGCACTATTATTTCCCCAGCCTCACCCCAGGTCCCCTGGTGGTCGGGCAATGCGCGCCTCACTGACTTATCGGGTCGGTTGCTCGGAGCCCATGTCGCCCATGCAGGGTTGATTGTGTTCTGGGCCGGAGCCATGACCCTTTTTGAGCTATCCCGGCTCGACTTGGCGGAGCCCTTGGGCCGCCAGGGCTTGATCTTGATTCCCCATCTCATGACCCTGGGCCTAGGGGTGGGGGATGGTGGCGCAATTACCGATACGAATCCATTTTTTCTGGTGGGAGTCTTCCACCTGATTTCCTCCGCTGTGTTGGGTGCGGGCGGCATGTTTCACAGCCTCAAAGGCCCTGCCAAGCTTGCTTCAGGCAATGACTACGGGGGCTATTTTAGTTATGACTGGAAAGACCAGGACAAGATGAGTTCTATTTTGGGAATTCATCTCGTGCTGTTGGGCTTTGGCGCATTTTTACTGGTGGCCAAGGCCATGTTCTGGGGCGGTTTATTTGATCCCGCCGCCGGAGAAGCCGGAGCTGTGCGCATCGTCACGAATCCCACGGTCAATCCAGCTCAAATTTTCAGCTACTTGGCACCGACCTCCTCTGGCTGGACGGGCTATGCCCCCACCGCCCATGGTTGGGCCGGCATGGCTGCGGTCGATAACCTGGAAGATATTGTTGGAGGCCACATTTGGGTGGGGTCGCTCTGTATCTTGGGTGGTCTGTGGCATTGCGCCACCAAGCCCCTTAAGTGGGCTCAAAATATGCTGGTTTATTCCGGCGAAGCTTACCTGTCCTATAGCTTGGCAGCCTTGGCCTATATGGGGCTGTTTGTCTCCTATTTTGTTTTGGTCAACGGCACGGCCTATGCCGAGGTGCTCTATGGTCCAGCGGGTGTGTTGAAATATGCCGATGGCACGGTTTCGGCTCGCGGTTGGCTCTGCACCTTCCATGCTGCCTTTGGCGTGTTGTTTTTGTTGGGTCATATTTGGCATGGCATCCAGGCTCGCAGCCGCGATGTGGGGGTGGATTTTCGCCAAGATCCTGGGGTGACAGCCATCGCGGTGGAGTTGGGTGTATTGGCAACTCCACTCAACTCGGTTCAGCTCAACCGTTCCTTCATTGGCAACCTGCCCATTTTTCGGGAGGGGCTTGGTCCCTGGCGGCGGGGATTGGAAATTGGCATGGCCCATGGCTATTGGCTGATTGGTCCGTTCTTGTTCTTAGGGCCGCTGCGTAATACGGAGAGTGCAGCAACGGCGGGCTTGTTGTCGGCTTGTGGGTTGGTTGCGATCGCCACAGCAGGCATGAATCTCTATGGCAAGGTGACGTTTGATCGAGTCCAGCGACCTCAAGCCACCACGATCACAATAGACAGCCTGCAACTCCCCACGTCTCTACAAACTGTTCCTGCCTGGAACCGATTTTCGCTGAGCTTCCTCGTCGGAGGCTGGGGCGGTGCATTGTTCGCCTATGGTCTGCTGGGTAATCTTCATCTCTTTGGTGCCTAGCGATCTGACTAACGTTCAGAGCCAGACTTTTGCCCAAGCTTCCGTCCAGACTTCTAGCCGATTCATTCAGGAGAACTGAACCTTGACGCTTTCCCTTGATAAGACCTTTGCAGTAAACGATCCGAAGAACGAATGGCTAGTGGGCAATGCCAGGCTGATCAGCTTTTCCGGTTTACTGCTGGGGGCTCACCTGGCCCACGCAGCCCTGATTCTACTTTGGGCGGGCTCCTTCACCCTCATCGAAGTCACCCAGGTCCAGCCCGGTATTCCCTTGGCAGAGCAGGGCCTGACCCTGCTGCCCCATCTAGCCCTATTGGGTTGGGGAATCGGTGAAGGTGGCCTGGTCACCGACACCTATCCTTATGTTGTTGTTGGCATGCTCCATCTGGTCTCTTCGGCGGTGCTCGCAGCAGGTGGACTGTTTCACATCGTCCGAGGCCCAGCCAAACTAGAAGAGGGGCAAGGAAGCGTTAGTAAGTTTGGCTACACCTGGGATAATGATCGCCAACTCACGCTGATTTTGGGACATCACCTGCTGTTCCTCGGAGCCGGTGCCTTGGGTCTTTATCTCAAAGCAACCCGCTGGGGTGGCCTGTACGATGGTCAGCTCCACCAAGTTCGTCTGATTGAACCCAGCACAGATCCCTTGCGCCTATTGGGATATTTGGCAGGGCAAACCCCGGATGGTTTTAGCGGGTGGGGATTAGCCGCCGCCAACAACTTGGAAGATATTGTGGGGGGCCATTTGCTGGTAGCAATCCTGCTAATCGGCGGTGGCATTTGGCATATTTTGACACCGATGCTCCCAGTCTTTAAGAAGATTGTTCGCGTGGAAGGAGAAGCCTTACTGTCCTATAGTCTCGGCGGCGTGGCGTTCATGGCATTTCTATCCTGTGCCTATGTGGCCCACAATGATGCGGCCTATCCGGTTGATCTATTCAACGATCATCGCCTGGGTTTAGCCAACTGTCAGCTATTGGTAGGCGCGATCGCCCTCATCGGCCATCTGTGGCATGCCTACCGCGTGCTCAGTGGCGATGGCTTGAAGGCTAATTCGGCTGCGATCGGCCCCAGCTTCAAGTTAGAGCCTAGCCCCAAGCCAAGCGCTCCCCCCTCCGTAAAAGAACAGGAACCCACTGTAAAAGCTAATGTTGTATCGACTCAAAGCGCTTCCCCCTCTGAAGTAAGGGCTGTAGAGCCCTAGTGCAGCGTCAAGTTTCAGAATTAGGGTTGGGTCAGTAAGGGGTAATGGCTAATAGAGGCTCACAACAGCCAATTACCTATTACCCATTACCTGGATTCACCCTAAATTTAAGCCTTGATATACACCACTAATTCTTGCTGAGACTCAGTTTCTTCACTGGTCTATTACAGTGAGGCGGAAGTTGCTGGACTAGCCTAAGCTGCCCCCATCCCCCGATCCCTTACCCCAAAATTTCGGGGAAGGGGAGCTTCAAATCCCCTCTCCCAAGCTTGGAGAGGGGGTGGGGTGAGGTAGCCAAACTTATGCCCCAGTCTACTAGAATGAATTCTCTTCGGCTTTCTTGTCGATTCTCATGTCACTTTATCCGCTAGCCTTATGGCTAGCCTACACCATGAGGTTTATCTGCTTTATCTGCTTTATCTGCACCTGGGCAATGATTATTTTCGCAATTTCAAGGCTGGCACAAACCGTTAAGGCAGGTTGGGCTCATCTAGTGTATTTACACCAAGTTCCTTGCAGTCGCTGTCAATACTTTACCCAGAGCTACCATTTGAAATGCACTGTTCATCCTTGTAAGGCTCTCACGGGGGATGCCATTGATTGTCTTGACTTCGAGGAAGCTGAGCCAAGGTTAATGTATCCCAATCTGGCTCACTATTTAGTGGAATCAGCCAAAAAATGGGAGAATAAAATTTATAAAAATCATGAAGAATTAGACAAATTTAATCGAAGTTAAAAATTTTAGAGAACTTCAAATTTTGATTAAAATTCAGAGTCTGATCAACGATTGGCTATACCCATTATCGATGGCTTCTCGCGAGATTTATACCTTTCTGCTTCAAGCCATCAGTTAGAAAATTGAATAATCAGTTCAAGATAAAAGGATGGTGATGTTGTCATCAATAATACAGCCTTCAAGTGGCACTATTCGGTACGATTAATTTGTTGGCTCCTGAAGTCTTGCATGCGAAGACCGCCGTCCCCTAGCTTTGCTGGGGGACTTCTTTAAAGACAAGCTTAAGTTGGAAGCTAGCTTCTTTTTCCACTGAGCAGAATTGTTGTGTATTGATGGCGCGGCTTGGGAGCAGACTGCGGCAACGAATGCTCCGGTATATACATAATTTGATTTTGGGAAAGTTTGACCCAGAATTGTTTTGACTGAGCATCAGGCTGCTTAAACCGCAGCTTAACCGTAATCTGAGTTGCTTTCCAGCCAAGGTCAGTCTTCCTGTTTCCAGACCTCCCGCTCCGCTATTTGCGCCCAGCGACTCAACCCAGACCAGCTGCGATAGCATAATTTCGGTATCCCTAAGTCTCCCTGCTGATGCACCAGAGCATCTAAATGTTGAGATTCCAAATGTCCCCCAAAGCGCCCCGACGGAAAATCGATCAGGGTCGGCGCAAGCTGGTATTGGTCAAGGCGTTCTAAATATTGGGACCGGAATAAGAGTGCCTTAAACAGGGAAACGATCGCTTCAATGGAGAGTTCATCGGCTCGCTCCCCATCGTTCGAAAACTGAGCGCCAGGACGTTGATAGTACAAATATGGGTATCGACAGGTCGAGAATATTGCCGGTCTGGGGCGATCGCTTGAACCCGCAGGCTATCTCAGAGCGCTATGCCGGATCTGACGCGGTCTTAGACCGCCAGCACTGATGCAAAGTCAGGCTGCTTTTCCCAAGAATTTTCTCCCCAGGGCTAAGGCATTTCAATCAACAGCCACTGATCTGCGGAGATGGCGGAGCCGATGGAGGCCTCGCCCATGACTTTGGGAATGACTGAGCAGTATCGACAGTCAGTCTGACTAAGAGGTGAAGCTTTGACCATGGGTTGGCTCTGGAAGGCAGGCTAAGCAGAAGGCTGAAGGGAGAACCAATTCTTTGACTGATGAAGCTTACAACGAATGGCTAAACCAGAAAATGTGATTTAAGTGACAGGTTGAAATAATCCGTTATAGAGCTGAATCAGTCGATATTTCTTGATACCATCTTTCGATAGCAACTCGATATCCTGCGACGTTTCAATCTACGCTTTAATGCTGAGCATTCGTAATCTGAGTAAAACCTACGCTAACGGCATCCAGGCTTTACGAGATATCTCTTTGAACGTGGAGTGTGGTTTGTTTGGACTATTGGGTCCCAATGGTGCAGGTAAGTCCTCTCTAATGCGAACCTTGGCAACGCTTCAGGGGCCGGATGGGGGAAGTATTGCTCTGGATGGCCAAGATATCTTTCGGAACCCCCAGGAAACTCGGCGGCATTTGGGCTATTTGCCCCAAGACTTTGGGGTTTATCCCCAGATCACGGCCCAAGAAATGCTGGAGCAACTGGCGGTGTTTAAGGGGTTTACGGAGCGGCGATCCCGTCAAGCTCTGGTTCAAGAACAACTCCGCTTGGTCAACCTCTACGACAAGCGCCATCAAAAGCTAGGCACTTTCTCGGGAGGAATGCGCCAGCGGTTTGGCATTGCCCAGGCACTTTTGGGGGCACCGAAGCTGGTCATTGTGGATGAGCCTACGGCTGGGCTAGACCCAGCAGAGCGTATCCGATTTCATAACTTACTGGCGGAGATGGGCCGCGATCGCGTTCTGATTCTCTCAACTCACATTGTTGAGGATGTGATCGACCTCTGCCCTCGCATTGCGATTCTGAATCAGGGGCAGATCGTGGCCCAGGGTTGTCCCCAGGATTTGATTGGAGCGTTGCGCGATCGGGTGTGGGTCAAGCCTTTGGATGACAAAGAGATTGTTGACAGCGCTGCCAATCAAGCCCAGTGGCAAGCCCAGTGGAATGTCATTACCCTGCGAATGATCCAGGGACAGCGCTTTGTACGGGTGCTGAGCGATGAGCAACCTGGGGCAGGTTTTGAAATCACTGAGCCTGACTTGAATGATGTTTACTTTACGACTCTGGCGGCATAAGACCGAAGATTCCATTCGATCAGGGGCGATGAAATCCAACTGCGGACATGACATGTCACGTCCTTATCATGAAATCTGCTCCTGTGCGATTAGAGGCCAAGGCTGAGCTTTCTCACTCCATTCATCTACCGAGCGTTGATATGCTGAAGGCAATTTTGGGCTTTGAGTTGCGTTACCATCTGCGCCGCATGACCTTTTGGCTTTTGGCGATGCTGTTCTTCAGCTTAGGGTTTGTGGATGTGGTCTCCAAGGCCAGCGAAGGCAAGGCCTTTTTCTATGTCAATAGCCCCTCCGAAATCTTTCAAACCGTTGTTTGGTATAGTATTTTTGCGATTCTAGCGACCTCGGCCTTTACAGCCGAAACCTTCGTGCGTGACAGCACCAATCGTACTGAGTCGCTAATTCTCTCCACCCCCATCAGTCGCTTCAACTATCTGGGTCTGCGCTTTCTCGCTGCTTTTGTCGTAACGGTACTGGCCTTTTCGACTTACCTGCCGGGCATGGTTTTGGGCCAGTTTATGCCCAATCTCAATCCCTATGCCCTGGGACCATTGCGCTGGGAAGCCTATGGGTTGAGCTACGCCGTGATCGCGCTGCCAAACCTGTTGCTATCTGGGGCGCTCTCCTTTGCGATCGCCGCTCGCTCTCGCAGCCTGATCGCGACCTACGTGGGTGCGATCGCCCTAGTCATGCTCTATCTCGCATCCCTCATGCTCCTCGGCGCAGATGTCGTCAACTTCGAGCAATATCGGCTTTGGGCCATGCTCGATCCCTTTGGCTTCTATGCCTTGGAAGAACAGTCATTGGCCTGGACTGTGGAGCAGTTCAATACCCTCATGCCTCAGCTCAGCAGCACCTTGCTGTGGAATCGACTGCTGTGGATGGCGCTCTCTCTGGGGATTTTGGGCTGGAGCTACGGCAGCTATAAGATGCGACTTCAAGAGACCGCGAGCTCATCAGAGCGATCCGTTTTCTGGGCATTGCGCTCTGGCTCTCATCACTCGGCTGGAAGCAATTCCGTTCTACCTCCTGTTTCAAGTCTGCTGGAAATAAAAAACAAAGTGAGTCCTGCTCTGGAACAAGCTCAGCCTTCAGTTCCTGGCTTGTGGGTTCAGCAACTATGGTCTCGATCGCTGTTTGAGCTTCGCCTTATTCTCCAGGGGCGTGCGTTCCTGCTGCTCACCGGCTTTGGCTTACTCAGTCTGATCATCGCCGCCCTGGGATCGAACTCCTTTGCCTATTCCAATCCCAGTACGGATATTCTGGTCCACTCTGCGAACCTTTATCTCGACTATGTTCTTTTCATTATCATCATCGTCTACGCTGCTGAGTTGATCTGGCGCGATCGCAGCCTCCGCATCCAATCCATTCTGGATGCGATGCCCATTTCTAGCGGTGTTCTCTTCGGTTCCAAACTGCTGGCGCTGTTTGCTGTGATCACACTGAATCTGGGCCTGGCGATCGCGACCCTTACGCTCTACCAAATTGCCAAAGGTTATTACCAGTTTGACTTTCCCCTCTATTTCAAAATGCTTTTTGGCGAGCATGGTCCCTATTTTTATCTCATGGCCGTTCTAGCCCTCTTTGCCCAAGTGGTGACTCGGCACAAGTATGCAGGAATGGCCCTAACCTTAGCGATCGCGCTGTCCAAGATTCCCCTAGATGCCCTGGGTTGGTATCACAACCTTTATCGCTTCGGCGAAATGAACGCGATCGAATACTCCCCCATGAATGGCTATGGCCATCTCTGGCTCGGCCACCGTTGGTATGTCCTCTACTGGGGACTCGCTGCTGCCATCTTGGCCTTGCTCAGCTATCTGTTTTGGCAGCGCGGCACCGAGCAACGACCCTGGCTAATGAGCCTTCGCCAGGATTGGAATAGCAGTCGTCCCAATCTTTTGCGCAGTCTGGGTAGCCTGCTCATGGCCATGGCTGGCGTGGGCGGTTGGATCCTTTACAACACCACCTGGCTCAATGCCTACCAACCCCCTGGTAAAGAAGAAACCGCAGCGGAAATTGAGCGACGCTACCGCCAATACGAACCGCTGCCCATGCCCACCGTCACGGCCACCCAAGCCCAGATTGAGCTTTATCCTGACGAGCGCTACCTCACCGTCGAGGGGTCTTATACTCTGGAAAATCGCACTGACCAGCCCATTCAGGAAATCCACCTCATCACCTTCATTAATCTTCAACTCGGCGAGGTGCAGTTTCCTGGTGCCACCCTAAAACAAGCCGATTCCGACTGGGGCTACTACATCTACGACCTCGCCCAGCCCATGCAGCCCGGCGAAGTGCAAACGCTGCAATTCAAGACCTTTACCGAACGTCCTCAAGGTTTCACAAACCAAGTGGATAGCGATGATGTTTATATGGTTTACCCCAACGAAGTCGTGGGCAATGGCAGCAATCTCCACAGTCCATTCATTCTGCCCTTCGTTGGCTATACCAAAATGGTCGAACATAAAAAAGCTTGGATGCGCGAAGCTTACAACCTGCCTCCGCTAGAAGAGCGCATGCGTCCCCACAGCGATCCCGTGGGTTTGAGCCAGGCTTTAACGCTGAGCCATTTGGGTTGGGGGGATCTAGACCTTACCATTGGGACCACTCCAAGCCAAACTGCCGTGACCAACGGAGAGTTGGTCCAGCAATGGACAGCGAAGGATCAGCGCAAAAATCAGCAAGGGCGCGATCGCCAATACTTCCGATACCGCAGCCCAGCGCCCAACCGAGGCAAATTCACAATCTATTCTGCCGACTACGCGATCCACCGCAACAACAACTATTCCGTTCCCATTGAGCTATATCACCATCCCCAGCACAGCGAAAATGTCAAACTGATCGCCGAACAAGCGGGACAGGCCCTCGAATTCTACGAAGCTCGCTTCGGCCCCTTTCCCTTTGAAACCCTGCGTTTCGTTGAATTTGTTTACTACGATGGCATGGTTTTTTCGGACGGTGGCACCATCGGCTTACCTGAATCCCTGATCTGGAAAGCTGACGCCCAAGGCCCAGGGAAAGAAAACCTCATTGACTGGGTCAGCTATCTGTTGGCCTATGCCTGGTGGGAAGACCAGCTCATTGCCGCCGATGTGGCAGGGGGCATGACAATACGCGAAGCCCTAAGTGATTATTCCAGTCGGCTGTATCAGCGATCGCGCCGCACCCCCACCGAGCATCGCCTTGCCCGCCAACAAACCATGCGCACCTTCTTCCGCACCGTTGGCAAACTGGATTTTGAGGAGCCAGCCCTGGACGAAGTTTACAACGAATTGCCCATCGCTCGTCACAAAGGCGGCATGACCCTAGAACTAATCGAAGACCTCATCGGCCCAGCCCAGCTAGAAGCTGCAATCAACAATTTCTTAGAACAATACCGCTATCAGCCTGCCCCCTACGCCACGCTTCTAGATCTGCGCTCAGCCATCCTTAGCCAAACCCCAGCCGAGTTAAAACAACCCGTTAGCGCGCTATTTGAGCAAGTCACAACCTACCAAGTTGGAATTATCAGCGCAAAGTCCGGCCTCCAATCCAATGGTCGCTATCAAGCCAGCCTCACCATAGAAGCCCAACAGCTCCTCACCCAAGGGCTAGGTCAACAGCAGGCGGATTCCCTCAAAATTCCAGTGACCGTCACCGTTAACGCTCAAGATGGTTCTGAACTCTATCGCGCTCAGCATCAACTCTCTAAACCCATCACCCAGCTTAGCCTGGAGCTGGACCAGCCCCCTACTAGCGTTGCCGTCGATCCAGACTATCTATTACCCTCCGTCTACCTTCAAGACAATCGGGTTATTCTTCCCGCTAACCCACGGTGATAGCACTGTACTCAGATTTACGACTCATCGCGGTGTAGGGATGGGCTGGTTTTACCCGCTCCACCCGTGGCTTCCCTTGAGAGCCTTTGATTTTGATAGCCACTTCCAATTCCTACCGCCAGACTTTTCGATAGGGGAACGCTTGGGGGGCGCGGTCGCTGGCAAGTAGACAATGGCTGACTTTCACAGCTCCTTGACTAG
>JAAUQQ010000366.1 GCA_012032745.1 Synechococcales cyanobacterium RM1_1_8 | reverse complement strand
CCGTTAAACTAAAAAAGCAGTCACCAGCAAACCTAGCCATGGCTCCAGCAACCCAGCCCAAGGCGGCACAGACAGCATCACCCCCCATACCAACGCTTGCATTCCTAAGAGAGCACAAGCAATCCATTCTTGACATCTTCACTCGCCACGGAGCAAGCAAAATCCGCATCTTCGGCTCTGTCGCCCGAGGCGAAGCGACGCCCAACAGCGACATCGACTTCATCTGCACCTACGACATCGAACAAATAACCCCTCTCTTCCCCGCATCCCTCGCCTGTGAATTACAAGAATTCTTAGGCTTTCCTGTAGATATTGGATTCGATGACGCCTTGGAGGATCAATACATTGGCCCTAGCGTTAGCCGGGACATCGTTGAACTATGACCTACAACCCCCAGCGATACATTGATTACATTCGCACCGCGATCGCTAAAATCCAGGCCTACACCCAGTCTGGGGAAAAAGCCTTCATGACAGATAGTAAGACTCAAGAAGCTGTCTTGTTTAACTTTGAGACTCTATGTGATGCCACCGCACAGCTACCGGAAAATTGGAGGGCCGAGCACCCCGAAGTCAACTGGCAAGTTGTGAAGGATTTTCGAAATCGGCTAGCCCATCAATACTTCAACATCAGACTGGACCTAGTCTGGAACGCCGTTGAGAGCGGAATCTTAGACGAGATTCTGGCTGCTGTTGTAGCGATGGAGCGTAAACACTTGCGGCAAAATGGGTAGCAAAATCACTAATGGATGCGATCGCCTCTAATCACCATCCCCCAAGCTCAGCCCTGAAGACCAAGCCTGGGTCGTTTCCATGCTCAATCCCTAGTTCTAACCAATCACCCCCGTCAGGGGCGAGCTGGCACTGGCATAGGCTTTGACGGGAATGCGCCCGGCCTGGAAGGCCAAGCGACCTGCTTCTGCGGCCATGCCCATGGCTTTTGCCATGGCCGGTGGGTTTTGGGCTTGGGCGATCGCCGTATTGATCAACAGCGCATCCGCCCCCAGCTCCATCGCCAGGGCCGCCTCGCTAGGCGCACCAATGCCCGCATCCACCACCACCGGAATCTTGGCATTCTCAATGATGATGCGAATATTGGCGGCATTCTGAATACCCTGGCCCGAGCCAATCGGCGAGCCCAGGGGCATGACAGTTGCACAGCCCACTTCCTCCAGTCGCTTGGCCAACAGCGGATCGGCATTGATATAGGGCAAGACCGCAAAGCCTTCTTTGACGAGCTGCTCAGCGGCTTCTAGGGTGCCGATCGGATCGGGCAGCAAATATTTGGCATCGGGAATCACTTCCAGCTTGACGAAGTTATTGTCCTCCTGGCCCAGGAGCTTGGCCATCTCCCGGCCTAGGCGGGCAACGCGCAGGGCATCCTCAGCGGTGGTGCAGCCTGCGGTGTTGGGCAACATCCAGATTTTGCGCCAGTCGAGGGCTTCGGCGAGGCCTTCATGGCCAGGGGCCTGGGTTTGGACGCGGCGCACGGCCACGGTGACGATTTCGCAGCCGCTGGCGGCGATGCTGTGGCGCATGTCATCAAAGTTGCGGTATTTGCCGCTGCCGGTCATCAGCCGGGATTTAAAACTGCGCCCAGCGATGATCAGGCTGTCTGGGGCAGCGGCCTGGGGCGATGGGGGGAGATGGTCAAGGGTTTGCATGGCGAAGGTACGGAGATGTCCTGGGGGATGGGCCAACCCAGGGCTGGTGTTCTAGCTTGCTTGTTCTAGCTTGCCTTCTATGGTCGCATTTGGATCTGAGTTCTGGGGAGGCTTGGATGTTTTTCCAGTCGAGGTGTTTTTCCAGTCGAGGTGTTGTTCCAGCCGAGGTGTTTTGTAGCTGAGGCCTCTGACGGCGGCGAGGCTCAGCCCACAGACCCAGCCATTAAGCCTTGGTGGCTACGCCTTGGTACATGAACCCCGCCACCTTGGGCATGTTTTTCCCATAGAACGTCCGATAGTCCACATGGCTAAACGCGGCCTTTACCAGGGCGGCAATGTCTCGATCCAAGTGGCAGCCATCACCAATGATTTTTTGCATCGGCGTCAGCCTGCGCTGCCAGGGCTGGATCCCCGGCTGATCGGACAGGCCATGTTCGATAAACAAGAACTTTCCGCCGGGGCGGAGGATGCGGTGGACTTCGGCGATCGCCCTCGCCACATCGGGAATGCTGCACAGCACCCAGGTACTGACAACGCTATCGAAGCTGCGATCGGCCATGGGCAAGGACTCACCGCTGAGGCAATATTGAGTAATCTCCATCCCACTCCCCGCAATCCGCCGCTGGGCCAAACGATTGACCCCAGGATTGGGATCCACCGTGGCCAATTGCTGGATCTGGCTGGGGTAATGGGCCAAATTCAAGCCCGTGCCAAAGCCGATTTCCAACACCTCGCCTGTGACGCCTGCCAGCAAGCTTCGGCGGTAGCTGGTGAAGGGTTCGCCCCCCATGGCCACATCCAACAGCCTGGGAAACAAGAATTGTGAGTAGAGCTTCATCCTTGCCTTGGCTCCCGCTTTAGAATAAGACCGATGGTACTGGGCCAGCGGTCATTGGGCCAGCGGTCATTGGGCCAGCGGTCATGGAACCAGTTCCATGAGTCTCGTCTTGAGATTATGGGCCAAGGCCAGCCAATCCAGCTCCTCAGATTTTTCCTTGCGATCGCCATGACTTCTCCTCCCATGGACCTATCCGAAATTCGGCAATGCCTCGACAGTGAGGACTCTCAGGATCGCATGAGAGCCATCACCGCCCTGCGCAGCTACGATGCCGAGACCGCCGTGCCCTTACTCTGCGGCAAAATCAGGGATCCCGAATTTTTAATCCGTTCGTTTATTGCCATGGGACTGGGCCGCAAGCGCACCGCCCAGGCGTTTGAAGCGCTGCTGATCCTGCTCGAAGACGTCGATGCCAATGTGCGGGCTGAAGCCTCCAGCGCCTTGGCGCTCTATGGCGATCGCGCCTTCCCCCACCTGCTGGCCATGTTCAACCAAGATCAGCACTGGCTCGTGCGCCGCAGCATCCTGGCGGCCCTGGGAGAGGTGGAACAGCCCGACATTCTATTGCGCCTCTGCGTGGCGGCGACCCAGGATGGCGATCTGACCGTGCGTGAAACCACAGCCCTGATGCTGGGCCAGTTTGCCCAAACTAAATTTCAGACCACGGCCCTGGACCAGCTTTTGCGCCTGGCCCAGGTCGATGAAGCCATGGTGCGAGCCGCTGCCGCCCGCTCCCTGCGCCAATACGATCTCCACCAGGCTCGGGAAGCCCTCTGCCAGCTCCAGCGTGATCCCGACCACCGTGTGGTGGCAGCAGTATTGGAAGGGCTCGTGGAGAACTAAGCATGGACCGTGCCATCAGGCATCACCGCCTGGCTGAGCAGGGCTCCAGCCAGGTTGGTGCCATTCAAAATTGCATCGGTCAGATTGGCTCCCCGCAGATCCGCCCCCGCTAGCTCCGCCTCCGTCAGGTCGGCCCCGACGAGGAAAGCGCCATTTAGCCGGGCTCCTCGCAGCAGGGCGCTGTTGAGGTTGGCATACCAAAAGTTGCCAGCGGCCAGGTTCGTCTCGCTCAGGTCTGCGCCCCGCAAATTGGCCCAGCTAAAGTTAGTCTGGGTGAGGTTGGCCCCGTTCAGGACAATGGCTTCGAGCTGGGTACCGCTGAGGTTCGCTCCTTGGAGGTTCGGGCAGGAAACGACCGGGCGATTGTTGCGCATGACAATGCGGGTAAACACGCGGGTGCCTGCGGCATATTGCTGGAGAAACGTGATGATGCGCTCTTGGAGGAGCTGAGTTGACCCCATAGTGCTTCTTGATGGTGATTCTGGCGGGTAATGCTGGCGGGTAATGCTGATGGGCTCTTCTGGCAGACGATTCTGGTGGACTATTGGGTGGGGCTGGCGATGTTGGTGTTGCGAGGCTGGGGGCTGGGCAGAAGGGTAAGGCCGAGCTTGTACCGAGCTAAAGAATGGCGCGATCGCCCCAACCTCCCCCTGGGAAATCAAGGGCGGGGATCAAGCCGGGACATTGAACTCAAAGGGGCCTGCCTGCACTGATCCCAGGCATTAGACCAGGAGGGAACCAGAGCGCGCCTATGCAGGAGCACCTACTCAGGATCGCCAATACAGGATCGCAAGCAGCCAGTTGCCAAGCCAACCGGCAAGGTCCAGAGGCCAGGGCGATCGGGAGCCCCAAACCAGATCGGGCTAGTGGCAGGCGGATTATCTACTGAGTTGAATCGGGGGGAGCGATTCGGACAAGACCTTGTCCGATGCCGTGACATCGCCAATTGTTGCTGCCCATTGTTCAGGTGTTTCCAGAATGCCCAAGCTGTCGGGCGATCCCACAGAAATGGAGACGAGCTGCGGTCGAAAAACAGGCCTTTATCGTAGAAAAATAGATATTTAACACTCTCTGAAAGGAAAAATGCGCTGCCCTTTAACCTGCCCGGAGGACAGCACAAACCAGCGATTTAACCCAGCGATTTAACCCAGTCATGCGACACCGGAATTTGCATCCCCCATCTGGTGTAGATCTGACGTAACACTTTGCCCCGATCTGCCCAGGGAGGGCCAGTTTTCCAGCGATAGCTTGTCCCCGCGCGCTGAGTTACTGAATCTCTTAATGGGAAGCAGGGAAATTTATGCAGTTCCCATCGTTTTAGCCCGATGCGGGCCGCTTAAGGCGCTTAAAAAGGCCGAAATTGGGCCAAATATTATCTAAAAATCACTATTTCAACGAGATTTGACCAG
>JAAUQQ010000365.1 GCA_012032745.1 Synechococcales cyanobacterium RM1_1_8 | reverse complement strand
AGGGTAAGGGTTTCAGATGGGTGATTTGATCACACTCCCAATATGTGCGATGCAGGGATAAACGCTACAACCCTTTTTGCGAAAAGGTCACAGGGATTTTAGAGCATATGAACTACATGAATCTTTTCACCAGTTAAGAGCCTGTATCTCAGTCAGGGAGAGCACCAGCGGTTATTGAGAAGTTACCATTATGGCTACATATTCCAGTCCATTCTCTTGGATACTGTCCACCAACGATGCCATTCGATTTTCACAGAAATGACATTTTCTTTGAGCTTATTTCGTATCAAGTTTAGTAACGCTGTAAAAATTACCAGAGTCAGCCTTTAACTTAAAGATTTACGACTGAAACAATCTCGATCTCACCGTCAGAGGCATGAGCAATGAAATCCCTCGGTAATGCCCTCTTCTCAACGGCTCTGCTCACTTCAGTTCCAACTCTTGGGTAGTAACTTAAGCCGGGAAAACCAGGTCTAGCGGAGCTTGCGTGTGTTGTGATTTATGAGACTGTCGAGGGAGTGGAAGCTCAGAGGATTGTTCGAGCACCCATTCAAAGAGGTCAGGGAAAGGCTGTCCAAACAATCGCTGAGCCGCAGTGGTGCCATCGGCGCGCTTGAGGCCAAAGTTGTGAATGACGGTGAGAACTTGGGGCTCTCCTGGGTTGATTATGCTGAGTCCCATTTGAGATTCCAGTAAATAAGGCATCTGAGGCGAAACCGCTCAAAGTTAGTAAAGCCATAACCTGAGCGTTTAATGAGCTTGAGCTTGTTATTAATCCCCTCCACAACTCCACTGGTTGTCCGATGCTGAAAATACGCACTCACCTCTCTAAACCACCGGCAGTAAGTTGGCACAGCTAAACAGTCCAAGCTTTGCTCCAATATTGTGAGCCCATTCCAGCTTGGGATGTGGTGTTGTTAAGACGATTTGACGCTGCCCATCAGGCTGTAGGTAAAGGTAAAGATTCCTTAAAAAGGATTCAGGTTCAGCGGCGTGCTCGATCACAGCAAGGGCGACAACCGTATCAAAGTGCTCCTGCTCTGGCACCTTCGTGTGAAAATGGTGCTGAGGAAGTTGCCTGCGGGCGATGTTAATCGAGGCCTGATCGAGATCGAACCCATAATAAGAGTTTGATGGCACAAGTTTGGCTAGTTCACCCGTTCCGCAACCGACATCCAAGACTCGCCCTCTTAGGGATGGGTTAACAGCTTTGATGCGCTGTCTTCTTAAAAAAGGAGATAAAAGACCTTCGATACCTTGATCAGCCATCAACTCTACCCATCATAAATATAACTAAGTCCTAGGTATTCATCAATCCTAGGCGAACCTAATCTATAGCCTTGCGCTCAAGTTGGATAGGGTAGCTTGTCCCGTTCTAGCCCAGCTAAACTGCTGGGCCTGGGCCAAGCTCAGATTGCGTAGCTGGTGGGTTTGGACAGGATCCCCGACCAAGGCGCGCATCGCATCACACAGCGCCTTTGGGCTATTCTGCTCGACCCTCAAAGCTGCTTCTCCTGTCACCTCTGGGATTGCACCGGCGGCAGTGGTGATCACAGGCGTGCCACAGGCCATGGCTTCCAAGACAGGTAGGCCAAAGCCTTCCCACTGGCTGGGAAAGACGAAGGCGATCGCCCCGTTCAACAACCGGGGCAACTCCCCATAGGGCACATAGCCCAAAAACTTGACCCGCGCTGCCACCCCGAGTTCATGCGCCTGGGCTTGGAGCTGGGGCGTGAACCGAGGATCGGCGCTGCCTGCAATCCACAGCTCACAGTCGGCGGCCTGGCGGGGCAACTGGGCAAAGGCGCTGATGAGCTGATCGAGGCCTTTGTAGGGATCCTGGCGACCGATGTAGAGAAAATAGTTTTGGCGCGGCAGGCCCAGGGGCCGGAAATGGGCGGCATCGTAGGCGAGGGGGATGGGGGTGACCTTGGCGGCGGGGACGCCGCCGAAGCGGATCACATCATCGGCGGTGGATTGGGAGTTGCAGAGGATGTGAACGGCCTGGTGTAGCACCTGGGGGACGATCCAGCGGAAGTATTGGGTGAGGGGCGATCGCCAGCTCGGAAACCGCAGCGGAATAAAATCATGGACCATGACCACCGTCCGACAGCCGCGCCAGAGGGGCATTTCCGGGATGGGGGAAAACACCAGGGAAGCTTGCTGCTGGCGCGCCAGGCGGGGCAGCTCGGTCTGGGTCCAGGCGAGGCGACGGGCATGGCCGATCGATCCCTGTTCCGGGGTGAGGTTGGCGGGAATGGCTTGGCAGGAAAAACTCGGAAAGCGGTCGGGCTGGGCGGTGAGCAGGGTGGGGCTGAGGGCGGCCAGGTGGGGCACGACGTTGAGGGCGTAGGTGCTGATGCCCGTGGGCCGCTGCATCAGCATCGAGAGGTTGATCAGCAGAGAGGAATTGGCCATGAACCTAGGTCGATGGATCTAGTAACAAAAAACTATGGACCGACCATGGCTTGGAATTCGCGGTTGCGGGCCAGCAGATCATCATAGGTGCCCACATCGGCGATCGCCCCATCCCGAATCCAGTAGATGCGATCGCAATTGCGAATCGTGCTCAGCCGATGGGCAATCACAATCAGCGTCTTCTTGCCAATCAAATTCTCCATGGCGCTGACAATTTCCCGCTCCGTGCCATTGTCCAAGGCTGCCGTCGCCTCATCCATCACCACCACCTCCGGGTTGTGATAGAGCGATCTAGCAATGGCAATGCGCTGGCGCTGGCCCCCGGACAGGCGCACCCCCTGCTCCCCCACCTGGGAATTGAGCCGCAGGGGCAGGCCCCGCACAAAGTCTTCGAGCTGGGCCAGGCGCAACACCTGCCAAATGCGGCTGTCATCGATGTTGGCATCGGCGAGGCCAAAGGCGACATTGCGGCGAATCGTATCGTCGCTGAGGTAGATCTGTTGGGGGATGTAGCCCAATTGGCGCTGCCAGGCGGCCAAGTCCCGCTGCACCGGCACCCCATCCACCAAGACCTCGCCCGCCGTGGGCTGAAGCAGGCCCAGCAACACATCCACCAGGGTCGTCTTGCCCGCACCGCTCGGCCCCGCCAGGCCAATGGCCTCTCCCCGTTCGATCTGCAGCGAGATGGAAGCCAGGGCCAGATTTTTGCTGTTGGGATAGACGTAGGAGACTCGATCCAGGACAATCCGCTGCTGGAAGCAGACCGGCGGCAGATAGGCGGGCGGGCTCTCCCGCAGGGCTGAGAAGTTATCCTCACCGTGCACCTGGGTGAGGTCTTGGTAGACCGCATCCAGGGCCTCGCTGTAGAAGCGAATGGTGGTCACCGCCGCCACAATGCGGTTGAGGGACATCATCAGCCGGAACGCCGCCACCGCAAACAGGGAGAGCAGCAAGAGCAGCGATCGCGGTCGCCGCCCCTGGCTCAGATCCACCATCAACACCAACAGCAGACAGACCACCGCCAGGGTTTCAATAAACAATCGGGGCAGCTTATTGACAAACTGGAGCTGGCGGGTGGCATCGGTATAGCGCTCCACATGGAAGCTGTAACGCTCCAGAAAATAGGGCTCTCGGCCCAGAACCTTGGTTTCCTTGAGGCTGCCTAGCCCCTGGCTCACCCAGCGGATCATCCGGCCCACATGGCGGTGTTGGCGACGGCCCCACAGCTCAATGCGCCGCCGAAAGCCCTGGTAAAACACCAGCATGGCAATGCCGAGGAGCGAAACAGCAATCAGGGTGGAGAGGGGTTCCGCCAACAGCAGCAGCAGGGTGATGCAAAGGGCAATCAGAGACTCCGTCAACAAAATCATCACATCGCGCATGACTTCATTGAACAGATTGGGAATCTCCACATTGATATTGCGCTGGAGATCGGCGGTGTTGTGCTCCAGGTGGAACGTGTAGGGCTGCTGGAGGTAGCGGGACAGCAGCCGCTGGGAGACCTTGCACTGCTTGCGGTAGATAAATCGAATTTGGAGGTAGCTCAGCCAGGCCAGGTAGCTGTTCTTGCCGATGTAAAGCCCCATCAGGGCGACGCAGGCCCACTGGACAAAAACGCGGTAATCATTAAAGCCCGCCAAGTCATAGGCCCAGCCGACAATGCCCACCTCCTGCAGGGCCTTGGCGCTGCCCAGCAGGCCCACAAAGGAGGGGATGACACCGACGCCCAGGGTTTCGGCGATCGCCCCCACCAGGGTCAAAACAATAATCAGCGAGAATTCCAGGCGATCGCGGCCATCCAACAGAGCATTGATCTTGCGAAATATCTGCACCACAGCGAGAGGCCCCCTAAACAATCCAGCCCCCGAAGGCCGGACAAAACCAGCGACCTAGCCGAGGTGCAGCCCTGCCGAGACGGTAGCCCCCAGCCATCGCAAGTTGCTCCATATTACTGAGCGATCGCCCGCTAGGGATACCGTTCGTCGCAAAGATAGCCGCCGGGAGCGCTCCCTAGCCGGGCACATCCATCCCCTCGGCTTCAGAGGTCACCCCAGACCTGAGGCCAGGGCCCCGAGCGACGCTGGAGACCGGCGATCGCAACAGCGCATCCTGCCACACCGTCAACGCCTGGGCGGGCTGGTGCAGGAGCTTGCGCCGCCGAAACCAAGCCAGATCCGGCAGGACAATCCAAGCCAACATCTTCACCAGGGTCGTGGGCCAGACCCAGCGCCGCCAGCGCACCAGCTCCACAATGCTCGTCCACAGCAGCCGACCCACGAAGGGCAAAACCGAGCATCGTCAAAGCGACTGATCTGACTGTCCTGCTCCACCTTATTCAGGGCATAGCCCAA
>JAAUQQ010000364.1 GCA_012032745.1 Synechococcales cyanobacterium RM1_1_8 | reverse complement strand
TAAAACCACCAAAACCAAAACCACCAAGGGACTTCCAAGTAATCCATTATCCAATCTAGGGTGAAGCATCCCAGCCCTCTTGTAGCGAGGGTGATCCGTCAGGGACGGCTTCCGGACCTACGGTGGGCCAGAGAAACTAACAGCGGGGGCTAGCCCCCATGGCTGCCGGATTTGCCTCTTCTGGCTGCTAGACTTAACTTCTCAGGCAAAAGGACGATTTGAAACTTGGAAGTCCCCAAAACCTAAACCACCAAACTCACCCCATCCCCCAATCGGATCCAGCCGCTGTCCAGCACCTGGGCCGTGATGCCGCCGTGGCCACGCAGGGCATTGTAGCCGCCGGGTCCAAACACGTCTTCCATGCGGGAGCAGGGGTGGCAGAGGCCGGTGTATTTCAGCCTGGCTGCTCCGATCGCAAAGCTCTGATGCTTCAAAGCCAGCAGATTGATGCCGGACACCGCAATGTTGCGGCGCACCAGGCCGGGAGCGAGGCGATCGCGGCCCAAAATCGAAGCCACCGCCGCCAAATGCTCCATCTGGATCAGCGTCACCTGGCGCTTGCCGCCGCGACTGGCATAGCGATCGCCTTCAAGCCCCAAATCCTGCTCCGCCCAAACCTCCTCCAGGGACAACAGCGTTTCATACTTGGCTGGACGCACGCCAATCCAATCCACGCGGCCCCGCTGGGGCAGGGTGTTGAAGAGGTCTTGCAGGAATTGGGCCATGCTGTGCGTTGGTCAAGGGCTTACTCGAAGACCTTTAGTTTATCGATAAGTTAGTTTATCGATAGGATAAGTGTACAACTCCGAAAAGGTTTGCCATGGTTGCTAGTTCAGCCAAGCCTGCCCAGCAGTCCGACCCAAAGTTCGGCAATAAGCCAGCGATCCCGCCGCTGGAAAATGGCGATCGCCTCTCCCGTGCCGAGTTCGAACGGCGCTATGAGGCCATGCCCCACCTTAAAAAAGCGGAACTCATCGAAGGAGTTGTCTACATGGCCGCAGCCACCCGAGCTCAGCAGCACGGCAACCCCCACGCATTAGTGATAGGTTGGCTCGCGACTTATCACGCAATGACACCAGGCACTTACTTAGCCGACAACACCACTGTCCTGCTCGACGGCGACAATGAGCCCCAGCCCGACGCCCTGCTGCGGTGGGAAGATGGCAGCTCCCGCATCACTGGGAACGACTACATCGAAGGCCCGCCGGAGCTAGTTGTTGAAATTGCTGCGAGCAGTGTCTCCTACGACAAGAACGACAAGCTCAAAGCCTATCGCCGCAACGGCGTCCAGGAATACGTCATCTGGCAAATCTACGAAGACGAAATCGTCTGGTATCAGCTCGTGGATGGGCAGTACGTGGCGCTGGTGCCCAACGAGGCCGGTTTGCTTGAGAGCCAGATCTTTCCTGGGCTGAAGCTGGATGTAGAGGCAATGAAGAACCGTGATTTAGCGACGGTCTTGGCACAGCTCAAGCGCTAGAGGCCGCTACGAGTCTTTGAGTCGAAATACTCATTCGCGACATTTTGTGGCGGCAGCTACCTCGGAGAACTGAAACAAACCCCCTCCAAACATTGCGAAGGATGGACTGCTGTAACGCTAGTCAACGATTCCCCGTGATCCCCCGCCAGGAACAACTCAGGTTGGGACAATCAAAGGCAATAACAAGTCCTGTTTGAGCTGGAGAGCGCAAGAATATGAAATTGGCTTACTGGATGTACGCTGGCCCCGCCCACATCGGCACCCTGCGGGTGGCCAGCTCCTTCAAAACGTCCATGCCATCATGCATGCCCCCCTGGGCGATGACTACTTCAATGTCATGCGCTCCATGCTCTCCCGCGAACGGGACTTTACCCCAGTCACCACCAGCGTCGTAGACCGTAACGTTTTGGCTCGCGGCTCCCAAGAAAAAGTGGTAGACAATATCACCCGCAAGGACGGCGAAGAGCATCCCGACTTGATCATGCTGACGCCCACCTGCACCTCTAGCATTCTTCAAGAAGACTTGAATAACTTCGTCGAGCGGGCGCAGATGGATGCCCAGGCCGATGTCATGCTGGCGGACGTCAACCACTATCGCTACAACGAGCTAGAAGCCGCCGATCGCACCCTCGCCCAGGTCGTGCGCTACTACATCGAAAAGGCCCGCAAGCAGGGCGATATCGTCACCGAGAAAAGCGAAAATCCCTCGGTCAACATCATCGGCATCTCCACCCTCGGTTTCCACAACAACCACGACTG
The DNA here is from genome assembly GCA_012032745.1 of Synechococcales cyanobacterium RM1_1_8. Lineage (GTDB taxonomy): Bacteria > Cyanobacteriota > Cyanobacteriia > PCC-9006 > JAAUQQ01 > JAAUQQ01. The sequence continues at coordinate 2,537 of JAAUQQ010000364.1, read as the reverse complement.
CACCGAGCTGAAGCGCTTGATGGCGGACCTGGGCATCGAAGTCAACCTGGTCATGCCCGACGGAGCCGAGGTGGGCCAGATCAAAACCATGGCCCGCGCCTGGTTTAACCTCGTGCCCTACCGGGAGCTGGGAATGCAGGCGGCGAAGTACCTGGAAGAACAATTTGGCACGCCCTGTGTCGATGTCACCCCCATGGGCATTGTCGAAACGGCTCGCTGCATCCGCGCCATGCAGAAGGTGCTGAATGACAATGGCCACGGCGCGGATTTTGAACCCTACATCGACAACCAAACCCGCTACGTTTCCCAGGCCGCCTGGTTCTCCCGCTCGATCGATTGCCAAAACCTGACCGGCAAGCGGGCCGTGGTCTTTGGCGACAACACCCATGCCGCTGCCATCACCAAGGTGCTGACGCGGGAAATGGGCATTAAGGTCGTGATGGCGGGCACCTATTGTAAGTATGACCAGGACTGGTTCCGTCAGGAGGTGGAGGGCTATTGCGATGAGGTACTGGTGAGCGAGGACAATGCGGAGATTGCTAATGCGATCGCCCGTCTAGAGCCCGCCGCCATCTTCGGCACCCAAATGGAACGCCATGTGGGCAAGCGCCTGGACATTCCCTGCGGCGTTATCGCAGCGCCCATCCATATCCAAAACTTTCCGGTTGGCTATCGGCCCTATGTGGGCTATGAAGGGGCAAATCAGCTCGTGGACTTGATCTACAACTCCTTTACCCTGGGCATGGAGGATCATCTGCTGGAAATCTTTGGGGGCCATGACACCAAGGAGGTGATCACCAAGGAGATGAATACTGCGAATGACTTGACCTGGAGCAAGGATGGCAAAACCGAGTTACAGCGGGTGCCGGGCTTTGTGCGGGGCAAGGTGAAGCGTAATACGGAGAAGTATGCGCGGAGCCAGGGGCTGGATACGATTACCGCTGAGGTGATGTATGCGGCGAAGGAGGCGGTCGGGGCTTAGGCGCTAGAATTGGGTCAAACCGTTGGACATTCACCCTGGCCGTCGGAGACCCACCATGAATTCTGCTCCCCAGCCCGATCCCGCCACTCCCTGGCCCGCTCCCTGGCCCGCCGAGGGGGCTGGGGAACCAGCCCTGGAGCCCCAGGTCGCTGCCCACCCTGGATATGCCATCGGCGGCGGCTTGCCAATCATTGACTATTGGGCGAAGCAAAGCCTGTCGCCCCAGGGGCCGCAGGTTTGGAACAAGCTCTTCCACAAGAGCGCCTGCCTGTCCTGCGCCTGGGGCACGGGGGGCCAGAAGGGGGGCTTTGTCAATGAGGAGGGCGAGGCTCTCCAGCGCTGTGCCAAGAGCGTGGAGGCGATCGTCGCGGAGATTCAGCCAGGGCTCAAACCTCATTTTTTCGAGCAACATTGCCTGGAGAGCCTACAGCAGCTCACCTCTCAGGCAGCGGATCGGCTGGGACGGCTGAGTTTTCCCGTGATTCTGCGTGCCGGGCAGTCCCACTACGAACGCATCGGTTGGGATGCGGTTTATGACCTGGTGGAAGCCGCCTTTCGCCAACCCCTGGAGCGGGTTGCTTCCTACAGCTCCGGGCGCTCCTCCAATGAAGCGGCCTATCTCTTGCAGTTGATCATGCGAGTCCTGGGGAACAACAACCTGGCGGACTGCTCGGATCTCTGCCATCGCCCCTCGACGGAGGGCCTGAGCCAGGCCATTGGCAGCGGCACCTCGACGGTGAGCCTCGCCGATGTGCAGCAGGCGGACTGTGTGGTGCTGGTGGGCTCCAACGCCCCCGCGAACCACCCAAGATTGTTGAATGAATTGATTAAGCTGCGCGATCGCGGCGGCAAAGTCATCGTCATCAACCCAATTCGCGAAGTCGGCTTGGTCAAATTTGGCTCCCCCGCCTTGCCAGTTAAATCCCTGATTCCGGGTTCAGACATTGCCTCGTTGTTCCTACAACCCATTCCCGGCAGTGATGTCGCGCTGTTTGTCGGCATCCAAAAGTCACTCCTGGAGCGGGGGCTGATCGATCGCGCCTTTCTGGAGCAACATACCCAGGGCTGGGAGGCGATCGCCGCCCAGGCCGAGTCCACAAGCTGGGCCGAGATTGTCGCCACCTGTGGCATTGCCCAAACAGAGATGGAGCAGGCGGCAACCTTGATTGCTGAGGCCAAAGGCGTGGTCTTCGCCTGGGCCATGGGCATTACCCACCAGGCCAACGGGGTGGACAACGTCTTTAGCCTGGTCAACACCGCCCTGCTGACCGGCAACCTGGGCCGACCGGGGGCGGGGCTGATGCCGATTCGCGGCCATTCCAATGTCCAGGGATTTGGCTCCATGGGGGTAAGGAATGACTTGAAGGAGCCCTTGGCCAAGGCCCTGGAGAAGCTGCTGGGGCGATCGCTCAACCGCGAGCCGGGCTATGATGCGCGATCGCTGATCGAAGCAGCGGATCAAGGCAAAGTCGATACCTTGCTTTGCCTTGGGGGCAATCTCTACGCCGCCAACCCAGACCTGACCGAAGCCCAGCGAGCCCTGGGAAAATCGATA
>JAAUQQ010000014.1 GCA_012032745.1 Synechococcales cyanobacterium RM1_1_8 | reverse complement strand
GTGGGGGCCGAGGCTGGCGCTGGGGACGCTGGGCGATCGCCGCATCCTCCAAGCCACAAAAGCCCAACATTTTGAATGGGCTGGCGCTGGTCTGGGGCCAGGCCCACCCCCATCGGCCACGGCGGGGGAAATGAACGTGCTGCCCGCCCCCGTATCCACCAGCACCCGAAAGTGGCCTTGGTCATTGATCCGCAACTGGGCCAACATGACGCCCGATTTGGCTTCGAGGGGGATGGCGCGCAGGCGTTCGGCGGGGGAGAGCGATCGCGGCAGATTGAGGCTGAGCTGTCGCTGCTGGGGATCGATGATCAAGCTGAACTGGCCGAGGATGTCCATGCCCAAAATGCCATCGGCATGGTCCGGAATCAGGGCTTGGTCAAACTGCAAGGCCTCTAGGCCCCGAACTTCGCTGCTGCCGATGTTCACAACAGGCAGCTTGAGCCGGGCAGCGGTCATTTGGGGACAGTCCTTGCCCGCCACGGCGTAGTTGAGGTCGGTGGTCTGGACGGGGGAGCCGGTGAGCTTCAGCCTCTGGCGCAGGGTGGGGGAGAGTAGCGTGGTCGAAGCGCCGGTGTCGAGTAAAAACTGACTGGTCTGGCCGCCGATCGTGGCTTCGAGGCCAAAGACCGAGCGCCCCGGTTGCAAAAGAAACAGGGGCAGGGTGGCGGTGCCCCTGACCCTGGGCTTGGCCAGGTTGAGGGATTGGACCTGGACGATGGCGGCTTGGCTGGGGGTAGGGGGGCGATCGCCGAGCCCAGCATCAGGCCAGCGCTAAGGCCAGCGCTAAGGCCAGCGCCTATCCAAGCCCCAGCGCCTACCCAAGCAACGCGACCAAACCGTTGGCGTAAACGGCCAGATAAACGGCGATATAAACCCAGCATCCCAAAACCAAAGACACAGCAACCCAAAGACACAGCAACCCAAAGAAACAACAACCCAAAGAAACAACAACAAACACACCTGATTTAGTCTAATCAATGGCAGGATCAAGCGTAGATTTCCGCTTACCGGCCATGACATCCGCCCCCAACCCGCCCGCGCCCCTGACGACTGCTGAAGCCGCCGCCCCGCCGCCCCCAGCCCTCCAGCGCCCGCTGCTGCTGGCCCCTGCCGGTGATTGGGACTGCGCCAGGGCAGCGGTGGAAAATGGAGCCGATGCGATTTACTTTGGCCTGGACCGCTTCAATGCCCGGATGCGTGCCCACAACTTCACGGAGGCGGACCTGCCGGAGCTGATGGCTTTTTTACATCAGCGGGGAGTGAAGGGCTATGTGACGGTGAATACCCTGGTGTTCACTGATGAGCTAGATGAGGTGGAGCGATATCTCAAATCGGTGATTGCGGCGGGAGTGGATGCGGCGATCGTCCAGGATGGGGGCCTCTGTCGGCTGATTCGCCATCTGTCACCGGATTTCCCGATCCATGCTTCGACCCAAATGACGGTGACTAGCCTGGCTGGGATTGAGTTTGCCCAGCAACTCGGCTGTGAGCTGGTGGTGCTGGCGCGGGAGACATCCATCGCCGAGCTGGAAAAAATCCAAGCCCAGATGGCCGAGCAACAGATCAGCCTCCCCCTGGAAGTCTTTGTCCATGGTGCTCTCTGTGTCGCCTACTCCGGCCAGTGCCTCACCAGCGAAGCCCTGGGGGGCCGCTCCGCCAATCGCGGCGAATGTGCCCAGGCCTGTCGTATGCCCTACGAGCTGGTGGTGGATGGGGAGACGGTGGATCTGGGCGATCGCCGCTACCTGCTCAGCCCCCAGGATCTCTCGGGCCTGCCGATGCTGCCACAACTGATCCAAGCGGGGGTGAGCTGTCTCAAAATTGAAGGCCGCCTCAAGGCCCCGGAATATGTCGCCAGCGTCACCCGCATCTACCGCGAGGCCCTGGATCGGGCGATGGAAAATATTAAGGGGCCGATCGCGGGCGATCGCGATCGCTACGAACTGGAAATGGCCTTCTCCCGTGGCCTCCACAGCGGCTGGTTCGAGGGCATCGACAACCAGCGCCTCGTCCATGGCGAATATGCCAAAAAGCGCGGCGTCTACCTCGGCCAGGTCAAACGCATCCACCAGGACAGCAACCCCACCATTTCCCTAGGCGGCCCCGTGGCCCAGCGCACCGTCCCACTCCAGCCCGGCGATGGCATCGTCTTTGCCGGGGACTATGCCCAGGGCCAGGAGCAGGGCGGGCGTGTCTATAGCGTCGAATATCGGGGCCAGGATTGCATCGTTTCCTTTGGTCGGCGGGACATTGATTTGCGGCAGATTGAGCCGGGCGATCGCCTTTACAAAACCAGTGACCCCGCCCTAGAAAAGCAGATTCGCCAAACCTATGCAGGAGAGCAGCCCCAGTTTAAGCGACCGATTGAGATTGAAGTCCATGGGAGTTTGGGGGAGAACTTGGTGGCGATCGCCCGCGATCCCAGCGGCCACATCGCCCAGGTGGCCTCGGCCATGCTCCTAGACCAGGCCCAGAATCGACCACTCAATGATGAAACGTTGCAAAAACAACTGGGACGACTGGGCAATAGCGCCTACGAACTGGCAGCGCTCCACAACCGCCTCCAAGGCGAGCTCATGCTGCCCATGAGTGAGCTCAATCGGATGCGCCGGGACTTGGTGGTGCAACTGGATGGGCAGCGCGCCCAACCGAAGCAATGGCAATTAAATGAAGGTGCAGCCTGGCGTGGGCTCCTAGAAAATCCCCCCAGCCCTTCTTTTCCCAAGGGGAGCCTGCCCCAGGAAAGCCTGCCCCAGGAAAGCCTGCCCAAGGGAAGCGTCGGCGGTGAATTGATTGTTTTGGTCCGCAATCTGGACCAACTCCAGGCCACCCTCGAAACCGGCATTGCGACCATCTACTGCGAACTCGAAGACCCGGCCAAATACAAGCAAGCCGTGGCCCAGGTCCGCCACTACCAGCCCTTACCCGATCGCCCCACCCCAACCCTTTGGCTGGCTCCCCCGCGCATCACCAAACCCAAGGAACAATACATCCTCCAGCAGGTGCGCAAGGCCGATGCCGATGGCTATCTAATTCGCAACTATGACCAGCTCCAATTCTTTGCAGCGGATCGCTGCATTGGTGACTTCTCCCTCAACATCGCCAACCCCATCGCCGCCCGCCATTTCCAAACCCATTACAACCTCGAACGACTCACCGCCTCCTACGACCTCAATGCCGCCCAGCTCGAACCCCTAATTCGCAGTTGCCCCAACACCAGCTTCGAGGTGACCATCCACCAACACATGCCGATGTTCCACATGGAACATTGCGTCTTCTGCGCTTTCCTTTCCGAGGGCAAGGACTTCCGCGACTGTGGCCGCCCCTGCGACAAACATGAGGTGAAACTGCGCGATCGCGTCGGCCAAGAACATCCCCTCCAGGCCGATGCGGGCTGCCGCAACAGCCTGTTCAACAGCGCCGCCCAAACCGGAGCCGAAGCGGTGCGCCTGCTCCAAGCCGCTGGCCTGCGCCACTTCCGCATCGAATTCCTCAACGAAAGCTTCGACCAGGTCCAGCTCACCCTCGATCGCTACCAACAGCTCCTCAATGGCTCCCTCGAAGGCTGGCAGCTCTGGCAAGAACTGAAGCTCCAGAACCAGCTCGGTGTCACGGGCGGCTTGACCCGAGGCAGCTTGGAGCGGACGTGAGCAGCCAGGGCTAGGCTGCCCCAGGGGGGCAGGTAGTCGAATGACGAGCGATATCGCCAGAACCCGACTAGAGCAGATACAGCAGCACAAACAGCACAATCCAAACCACATCGACGAAGTGCCAGTACAGCTCCGCTGCGGCAATGCCAAAGTGGCTTTCACTGCTGTAGTGGCCGGGTTCGCGCGATCGCCACAGCACCGCCACAATCGCCCCCAGCCCCAACATCACATGGAGCCCGTGGAAGCCCGTCAGAATATAAAACGTGCTGGCAAACAGGCTATCGCGCAGGCCAAAGGTCAACTGGCTGTACTCATAGCCCTGGCCGAGGATGAAGATTGCCCCCAGCACCGCCGCCAGGCCAAACCACTTGCGCACCGCCTTGACATCGTTGGCCTTAATCGCATCCTCAGCGGGATGAATCAAGAAACTACTGGCCACCAGCAACACCGTATTGATCCCCGGCAGCAACAGTTCCCGTTCGGGAATCTGATCCGCTGGAATCGCATTCACCGAACGAAAGGTCAGATAGGCAGCAAACAGCCCCAGAAAAATCATGCCCTCAGCAATCAAAAACAGAATCATGCCGAAAATGCGATGATCTGGGTGATCCCCATGGTGGCTGTGGGGGGCCTGGGCCTCCGCTGCGACCAGGACTGGGGATTCGGAGGTATCAATCGTAGAGCCTTGCATAGGTCAAAATAATTTCAGAGACACAAAATTTCAGAGACGGAGCGGAAATGACGCACATATCAAACCCCTCCCAGGGAGCGGGCATTGCCCCACCCCGACGGACAATCACTCAACCTAAACCGGTGTCTTCCAAAGGTCCGAGCCCCGCAGCGCCGTGACGGATTTTCTATTTGGCTTGGAACCGTAGGCGTAGGAATCTTGAATCAGCGGTGGCTCCCCATGCCAATTCTCAATCGGCGGCGGCGAGCTAGTCTGCCACTCCAGGCCCAGGGCATTCCAAGGATTGTCTGAGGCTTTTGGCCCAGCGATCCAGCTTTGAATGGCGTTGTACAGGAACGGCAGCGTCGAGATCGCCAGCAGGAATGACCCCACCGAACAGACCAAATTCACTGTGGCAAACTGGGGATCATACTCCGCTACCCGCCGGGGCATGCCCTGCAAGCCCAGCCAGTGCATCGGCATAAAGCAAAGATTAAAGCCCACCAGGGTCAAGACAAAATGCACCTTGCCCCAGGCTTCGTTCATCATCCGCCCGGTCATCTTGGGGAACCAGTGGTAGATGCCCGCATAGAGGCCAAAGACCGACCCCCCGAACAGGACGTAGTGCAGGTGGGCGACGATGAAGTAGGTGTCGTGGACGTGGATATCGAAGGGCACCGAAGCCACCATGACGCCGCTGAGGCCGCCGATCACAAACATGGACAAAAAGCCCAGGGCAAACAGCATGGCGCTGTTGAGCTGTATCTTTCCGCCCCAGAGGGTTGCCACCCAGCTAAAGACCTTGATCCCTGTGGGCACGGCGATGATCATCGTCGCCACCATGAAGAACATGCGCAGCCAGGAGGGCGTGCCGCTGGTGAACATGTGGTGAGCCCAGACGATTAGGCCGAGGAAGCTGATGGTGAGGGAGGAATAGGCGATCGCCAAATACCCAAAGATCGGCTTGCGGGCATGGACCGGAATGATCTCCGAAATCATGCCGAACACCGGCAGGATCATGATGTAGACCGCTGGGTGGGAGTAGAACCAGAACATATGCTGGTAGACCACCGGCTCGCCGCCCCCCGCCGGATTGAAGAAATTGGTGCCCACCATTAGGTCAAAGCTGAGCAAAATCAAGGCCCCCGCCAGAACCGGCGTCGAAATCAACACCAGGGCCGAAGCCGACAGCATGGACCAGCAGAACAGGGGCATCTGGGTAAACTTCAGTCCCGGCATCCGCATTTTAATAATCGTCGTACCAAAGTTAACGGCCCCCAGAATCGAAGAGGTGCCCAACAGCAGCACGCTCAGAATCCAAATCAGCTCCCCCGTCTTGCCATTCACCAGGCTCAGGGGCGGATAGGATGTCCAGCCAGAGCCCGGAGCTTCCATCAAAAGCTGCTGATCAGCAAAATACCGGCGGGGGGGATCATCCAAAAGGCCACCGCATTCAGCTTCGGAAAAGCCATGTCCCGCGCCCCAAGCTGGAGCGGCAACAGGTAGTTGGCGAAGGCTCCGGTCCCGGCAGGCACGATCCACAGAAAGATCATCACCGTGGCATGGACGGTGAACAGTTGGTTGTACAGCTCGCGGCTGACCAGGTTCACCTGGGGTGTAGCCAGCTCGGCGCGCACGACCGTGGCCAGGGCACCGCCAATCAAGTAAAAGATGAACGTCGTCACCATGTACTGAATACCAATCACCTTATGGTCGGTACAGAAGGTGAAATAGGTCCACCAGGGATGCTGATCCTCTGGCTGAGGCGGGGGGGTAACAGCCCCCAGGGGTTGCGTAATGGTCTGGGTCATGGGGAGTTAACGGGGTAGTGACAGATTCGGGCAATGCAGGAGGCCGAGCAGGGGGCCTAGGGGCGGATCAGATGGAGCCGTGGCTCATTTCAGCGTGGCTCATTTCAGCATGGCTGGCATGATTCACCGGCTGGAGTTGGGCCAGGGCTTCGGCGCGGATGTCCATGTCCATGGCATGGACGATGGGATCTAAGAATGAGTCGCTGGGGTTGCCGCTAAAAGACTCCTGGGGGGCCATGGCGATCGCCTCCCCCTCTACCTGGATCGCCGCCAGTTGAGTTTGCATCCAGGCTTCGTAATCCTCCTCGCCATGGACGATCACCTGGGTTCGCATCGCCCCGTGATAGGAGCCACAGAGTTCCGCACAGACGATCGGATAGGTGCCCACCTCGGTCGGCGTAAAGCGAAGCTGCGTGTTTTTACCGGGAATGACATCCTGCTTGAGACGGAACTGGGGCACCCAAAAGGCATGTAAAACATCCTGGGCAGACATATCCAATTGCACATCTTTATTAACGGGAATGTGCAGCTCGCCGCTGACAAAGCCTTCAGGGTAGTTAAAGATCCAGGCATATTGCAGGCCCAGCACATTCACCGTGACATCGGCATCGCCAGACCCTGGCGTAGCCCCGACCCCCGCCGCATACTTCTTGTACTCGGGGTTGGGCGTCCCATCGGCCAGGAGCATCGGCCCGCCGAAGGATTCACTGGCCATGGCCAGTTGCGCCTTGGGAGCCATGCCGTGGCCCCCGTGGTTCATCGGATCTAGTCCGCCCATTTGGTTATAGATCTGAAAGCTATAGATCGAAATTCCCATGACGACCACCGCCGGGATCGCCGTCCAGAGAATCTCCAGGGGGATATTGCCGTGGATGGGCGGGCCATCGCCCTCATCGCCGGGCTGGCGACGAAACTTAATCGCCGAGAGGATAATCAAGCCCTGAACCAACAAAAACAGCCCAATGGAGATCGTCAACATGACGTTGAACAGGGCATCCACATCGGTGGCATTGTCGGTCGCTGCCAGGGGCAGCAGATTGTTGTTGAGGCCGAACCACAGGCTAATCAGCGTGATGGCGATGCCAGCGAGCAGGGTTAGGATTGTGACTGGAATGTCCACAGGGTAAACCAAAGGTGAGGGTGTTCAGGGCGGGGAGAATCTAGTGGATGGGGCTTGTGCCCTTGCTAGGAGCATGACCATCATGACAAATGGACATGCTATGGAAATTTGGTGGTCCATCTTGTTCAGCGGGCTATGTTAGGGCCTCATTCGTCAAGCAAACAAAGTGTTGAGCGTTGATGGTGTTATTCGCGCATGAAGCGTTGCTCATCAATTGTTTAGGCTGTCACTGGTTAATGGGCTGTCACTGGTTAATGGGCTGTCACTCGCCAACTTAGCTGTGTTACCTAGGCGGGGGGAGTCGAACGCTTGATGATATGGATGGCCCCAATGGCTTCTGATTCAAACAGCTTCTGATTCAAACAGCTTCTGGCCGCACGACTCTTTGGCCCGAATAGCCTCGCTTCCATGACCGCCGCGAGCTTTCACGATTAAGCAGAGGCTATCCGATGGTAAATTTCCACTGCCATGGTTCGACGGACTTGTTTTTGGCAGCTTGGGTTTTAGCAGCTTGGGTTTTGGCAGGTTTTCTGCCAGAGCTTGCTTCAGAGGATGTTTGAGAATAGCTTTGGCTATAGCTGATGGTGCTAATAGCCCGTACTTTTGCTTAAAAAAGCGGGCACAGTCTAGCCTGTTGGGTATAGGATGGCTGGCTTTGGCGAATTCTCAAACATCCTCTCAGCGTAATGCAGGCTTCCGCTGTCCGGCAGGGTCTGTGATGAGGTTTAACGATTTATTTGTAATTGCGGATGAACAAAATCGTCACTGCCGGATAGCAAAGTGATGACAAAAGATTATGAAAGCACCGTAAGAACACCGCAGAGGGTCGCGATCCCCAGATCGATCCCCTGGGGGGAGAGTCCGACGGGGGTAAAATGTAAAGAAATAACAGAAAATGTTTCAGAAAGTTTAAGATTTCAGTCTGAATAGCAATAGCCTGTGTTTCCCCTATCAGGCAAACCGTAATGGACTGGTTTCAATCCAGTTTCAAGGGAATTCAATCAGGTTTGAATCTATAGAAAACCCTAAAAAAAGTGACAGTGCGTAAATGTTGAAAATCTAATCGTTACAGTGGAAAGAGCTGTAGCACAGCCCAATGCTCTAGTGGGACAAGCGCCTCAATGATTGAGTCTCTACTGTCAGTTTCTTCTGCGATTTTTTCCGATGGGCTAGCCCCAGCCTCCCCCAGCCCGGAGCACCGAGCCCTGGGCCAAGCCCGCTGGCTAGCGGGCCGCTTGGCGGGGGCAACGCTGATCTTGATGGCGATCGGCAGCGCCACCCGAGTTATGAATGCCGGTTTGGCCTGCCCCGACTGGCCCCTCTGCTATGGTCAGCTTGTTCCTAGTCAGCAAATGAACCTCCAGGTTTTTCTGGAGTGGTTCCATCGCTTAGATGCCTCGCTGGTTGGCTTTGGCACCCTGGGCTTGGCGGGGCTGAGCTTGTGGAAACGCCGCCTGCTACCGGGCTGGCTGCCCTGGGCCTCGCTGCTGGCCCTGGGACTGGTGATGTTCCAGGGCGTTTTGGGGGCCTTGACGGTGACTGAGCTGCTGCGGTTTGACATTGTCACGGCTCACCTGGCCACGGCGCTGCTGTTTTTCTCGGTGCTGCTCAGCATCTTTGCGGTTTTGATCCCCTACAGGGCCGTGGGCTCGGCGGGGCGGCTGCGCTGGCTGGGCCTGGTGGCGGCGGTGCTGGTCTATGGCCAGAGCCTGCTGGGCGGCTTGGTGGCCTCCCAATGGGCGCTACATCAATGCTTGGCGGGTTCCCAGCTCTGTGGCGTGATGAATCGCCATGTCTGGGGTGTGGTGCCTTCGAGCTTGGCAGTCCTGGCCCTGGTGGTGACGACGCTGCGGATGCCTGCGGTGTCGCCTGTGTTGCAGCGGTTGGCCAAGGGAGCGGCGATCGCCCTCACCACCCAAGCCGGTCTGGGGATCGCAGCTTTCAAGCTGCGCCTTCAGGTGGAACCGCTCACCGTCAGTCACCAGCTCGTTGGTGCGTCTCTGCTGGGCCTGCTGATCTCCTTCACGATCTTGGCTTGGCGGGATCAACTGGCAGCGGCCAAGGTGGTTCATTCCAACCCCGTCTTGGCTGTCGCTTCTTCAGATGATCTGCCCACCCAGGGAATGGCCTAATCGACCTTGGCTAATCTGTTTGGGCCAGCTTGTTTGTTTCGGTTCGTTTGGGCCTGTTCGCTTGGACCTAGTCGTTTGGGCCCGCTTTCTTCTGTCCTAAAATTTTTGGTGTGACCCCCCCATGCAAGAGACCTTCACCAGTGCTTCGCCCCGCCTCAACGCCAACGCCAGCGCTGTCATCCAGAGCTATTATCAGCTCACCAAGCCCCGCATTATTCTGCTGTTGCTGATCACCACGGCAGCCGGTGCGCTGGTAGCGGCTCGGGGCGAGATTGATGCTGGGCTGCTGCTGGCCACCCTGGTGGGTGGGGCCTTGGCATCGGGCGCAGCCAACACGATTAACTGTCTCTACGATCGCGACATCGACTACATCATGGAGCGCACTCGTTGGCGTCCGCTGCCCTCTGGGCGGGTGCAGCCGAGGGATGCGATGATTTTCGCGATCGCCCTCACCGCAATTTCCTTCACCCTGCTGGCCACGGTGGCCAATCTCCTCGCAGCGCTGCTGGCCATGACGGGCATCGTTTTCTATGTGTTGGTCTACACCCACTGGCTGAAGCGCCACACCACCCAAAACATTGTGATTGGTGGGGCAGCGGGGGCGATCCCGCCTCTGGTGGGCTGGGCAGCGGTGACGGGGGATCTGAGCTTGGCCCCCTGGCTAATGTTTTTGATCATCTGCCTCTGGACGCCGCCCCACTTTTGGGCCTTGGCCTTGATGATTCGCGATGATTACAAAAACGTCGGCGTGCCGATGTTGCCCGTGGTGGAAGGCAGTGGGGAAACCACCCGCCAAATTCTGCTCTATTCCCTGGTGCTGATCCCGGTGACGCTGTTGCTGAGCCTGCCGGGCCAGAGCAATGGTTTGATCTATGGTTTTCTGGCGTTGGTGTTGGGGATTGAGCTGCTGCGGCGGGCGATCGCCTCTGGTTCAGCCGGAGGAGCGCAGCGTTGCCAAGTCCCTATTTACCTACTCAATTCTCTATCTCATGCTGCTGAGCGCCGCCATGGTGGTGGATGTGTTGCCGGTGATGGAAGGGCTGAATAACGCCCTGGCCTGCCAGGCCCAAGCTCTGCTCCAGGCCATTCCCATGGTTCGAGCAGCCTAGGAAATTTCTAGAAAGCAGAAGACCTGTAGGGGCAGGTTTAGCCTGGAGTCTATTGCTTTGGCCAAAAGGCTGCGGCAAAACCTGCCCTGGCGCTAATCCCTAACCCAGGTAAACGTCACCCGCTTACCCAACAGTTGAGCCAGATTTTCCTCCGTCAGCGGCATCTCATACATCGCCCGGCGCACACCAAACATCCGGCCCTTCACAAACACCAGCTTTGCCCCCTCTAGGTACTCCGCCTTCAGCGTCGTGCGCCGCAGGCGGCTGTCCTTGTCCTCGGCTTCTAGGGCGACAATCTGACGACCCTGGGCATCCACCACCCGCACTTCCTTGGCCCAGTCCAAGATCGAGCGGAAGCCCAGCTCAATCTCATCCCCAGCGAGTTCAGATTGATCACTGACTTGGTATTGGATTTCATCGTATTCACCCAAGCCAGTGCTTTCGGGATCAATGAATTGGCGGTTACAGCTCACCGGACGTTCCACGCAGACCGCGAGATTAGTTAGGTCTTGGAAGCCGATGGTCTGGAGGGCCAGGGCAGGCAGGCCCGCGATCGCCACAGCAGCGATCGCACCCCCCAAGGCCTGGCTCAAACCAACTGTAGAGAAGCAGCGAGTGATGGAAGAGAGCGGCTGACGCATAACAATTATTCGTTTGGACTGTTGGACGATTGCTTTGAACATTCCCATCGGCTGGGCCAACCCCCAAGGCTTGAACCGAATACCAGCCGTGGCTGAGGTCGCTAAGACCACAACTCAATCCATGAACGGATGATGAGCCGTGGGGGGCGATCGCGAATCCCCCTAATAAACGACTCGATTTTAGACGTTTTGTTCAGCTTTTGACGGAGTTCCTCCGAGGGGAGTCATGCTAGACCCACAAACCCCATTCAAACGCCAATCCCCAACCAGCCATGCAGGTCAAAGCCGCCGTCGCCCACCAAGCCGGACAGCCCCTCACGATTGAAACCGTCACCCTCGATGGCCCCCGAGCCGGAGAAGTCCTAGTCGAGATCAAAGCCACCGGCATCTGCCACACCGATGCCTACACGCTCTCCGGCCAGGATCCCGAAGGGCTGTTCCCCGCCATCCTCGGCCATGAAGGCGCAGGCATCGTCATCGAAGTCGGCCCCGAGGTCAAAAGCCTCAAGCCCGGCGACCACGTCATCCCCCTGTATGTCCCAGAATGCCGCGCCTGCAAATTCTGCCTCAGCGGCAAAACCAACCTCTGCCAGGCCATCCGCCTCACCCAGGGCCGGGGCCTCATGCCCGATGGCTCCAGCCGCTTCAGCCTGGATGGTAAGCCTCTGTTCCACTACATGGGCACCTCCACCTTTGCCAACTACACCGTTGTCCCCGAAATTTCCCTGGCCAAAATCCGCGAAGATGCCCCCTTCAACAAAGTTTGCTACATCGGCTGTGGTGTCACCACGGGCCTCGGTGCGGTGATCAACACGGCAAAAGTCGAACCCGGTGCCAATGTGGTGGTGTTTGGTCTGGGGGGGATCGGCCTCAACGTCATCCAGGGGGCGCGCCTGGTGGGGGCCAACAAAATCATTGGGGTGGACCTCAATCCCGCCAAAAAGGCCCTGGCTGAGAAATTTGGCATGACCCACTTCATCAATCCCAAGGACTTGGGAGAAGACTCCGGCAGTGACTCCGGTAGTGACTCCGGCAGCGACTTGGTGGCCCATCTGATTGAACTCACCGATGGCGGCGCAGACTACAGCTTTGAATGCATCGGCAATGTCCAGGTCATGCGCCAGGCCCTGGAATGCTGCCACAAGGGCTGGGGTGTCAGTGTCATCATCGGCGTTGCCCCGGCTGGCGCAGAGATCCGCACCCGTCCCTTTCAGTTGGTCACAGGCCGCAGTTGGAAAGGCTCTGCCTTTGGGGGAGCCAGGGGGCGGACGGATGTGCCCAAGATCGTCGATTGGTATATGGATGGCAAAATCAACATTGATGATTTGATTACCCACAGCCTGCCCCTCGCGGAGATCAACAGTGCTTTTGATCTAATGCATCGCGGCGAGTCCATCCGCACGGTGGTGGTTTTTTGAGCGAATTGCAGAATCTGCAATCCTAGGCTCCGCAAATGGCTGATTGGTATCAAAAGAATGGTTTGACCCCTCAATTCTCCCGTAAGCTAGGTTGAGTTGCCTATAGGCTACCCCTATCCCTGGCTACCTGCCCCTAGTAGGTTCCTGGCTCTGGCGCTAGCGGCTGTAGTGCTAGGAGCCAGGGTGTCTATTTCCTGACATGTAACTCTCGGATCCGCGTTGGCATTTCTCAGCTGGTTGGACGTTTCGGACCGCTGCGATCGCCCAGCCTGGACGGGATCAGCCTGGGTAAGCCCTAATTGTCCTAATTTTTAATTTGACTCGGCGAATTGCTCGACAGATGTCAGACCCACCTTCCGTTCCGCCTGCGCTGCTGCTCGAATCCCAAGTCCATTGTTTCGGCGGCGAGGTGCAATTCTACCGCCACGCTTCCCGCACCTGCCACTGTGACATGACCTTTTCGGTCTTTCTGCCGCCCCAGGGCAACCAGGGGCGAGTGCCGGTGCTCTATTACCTCTCCGGCTTGACCTGCACCGCAGAAAACTTCACCACCAAGGCCGGTGCCCAGCGCTATGCTGCCCGCCATGGGCTGATGCTGGTGGCCCCGGACACCAGCCCTCGGGGAGC
Organism: Synechococcales cyanobacterium RM1_1_8; assembly: GCA_012032745.1. Lineage (GTDB taxonomy): Bacteria > Cyanobacteriota > Cyanobacteriia > PCC-9006 > JAAUQQ01 > JAAUQQ01. Next base: position 16,068 of record JAAUQQ010000014.1, on the reverse strand, counting down.
GGCGGTGCCCGATGAGCCAGAAAGCTGGGATTTTGGCCAAGGGGCGGGATTCTATGTGGATGCGACCGAGGCCCCCTGGGCTGAGCATTACCAGATGTACAGCTATGTGACGGCGGAGCTGCCCCAGCTGATCGCCGCTGCGTTTCCCGCTGCGGATACGACCAAACAGGGGATCATGGGCCATTCCATGGGGGGCCATGGGGCGCTGGTCTGTGCCCTGCGCAATCCGGAGCGCTACCGCTCGGTGTCGGCGTTGGCCCCGATCGCCGCTGCAATGCATTGCCCCTGGGGGGAGAAGGCCCTGGGAAAGTATTTGGGGGGCGATCGCGCCACCTGGGCCGCCTACGATGCCAGCGAATTGGTTAAGACAGCCAATTTTGGCGGCCACATTTTGATTGATCAGGGCACAGAAGATAGCTTTCTGGCCACCCAGCTCAAACCAGAAATTTTTGAAGCGGCCTGTGCCCGCGCAGGGCAACCCCTCACCCTGCGCTTGCAGCCCCGCTATGACCACAGCTACTACTTCATTGCTTCTTTTATGGAGGATCACATTCAATACCACGCCATGGCGTTGATTGACTAGGCTTTTCCCCCAAGCTTGCCCCCGGTGTTGCTCAAATCACCCGCTTGAAGCCCGATGTCTTGGGCACTGCTGGGGCAGGACCATAGCGGCGCTCCCGGAACCAGAGATTGCAGGCCCACTTTTCCCCCGCCAACACGGGCAAGCCGCCGTGGAGGCTGGCGGGATGGCGCAGGCTGGTGGCGGGATAGCAGTTGTGGAACAGCACCATGCGGCCTGGAATGGCCCGGATCTCCAAATCCAGCTTGGGGAAACAGGTGCCGCCGCCCGCCGCCACAGCGTTGAGATAGAGCAGGCAGGTGACCAGACGCTGTCCGCCCTGCGCCATGCAGCGATCGCCCCGCTCGGTATTGCCATCCCAGGCATCGTAGTGGGGGCGATATTCCTGGGTTTCGGCGTAGTGAATGACTTGGAGGGATTCCGCTTGGTCGAGGGGGAGGTTGACCAGGGCGGAGATGCGATCGCACAAGGCCCCAATCTCCGGTGTGTGGCGGTGGCGCACCCAGGCGTTTTGCCCCGTGCGGCCTTCACTCACCGCTCCAGATTTGGCATCGCTGACCACGGCGCGCTGGAGGTGGCCCTGGGCAGCGGCAATCAGAGCAGCACATTCAGACTCTCCCAGAAAGTCCTCAAATACGTAGATGAGGGGGGCGTCGTTGACCTGCTGGCCCAGGTCGTAGCTAGACCGAAGGCGAGGGCCTGGGCCGATTTGGTCTGGGCCGATTTGGTCTGGGTTTACTGGGCCTTGAACTGGTCCCATTTTTCCAGGAGCCAGCGACTGGCACCGCTAATTAAGGCTCCGGCCATGATCAAGCCGATGGCTGGCATGAACAGGGGCTCCCAGAGGCGGTGCCAGGCATCGAAGCCCAGGGGCAGGTTGAAGCTGCGGCCCAGGAGCGCCACAGCAAACCAGAGAAAGCTGGCCAAGACGAAGAAGAAGTCCAGGGTCAAGAAGAGGTTGAGGCCGTTGAACAGCTTGTCTTTCATGGTCAGGTTCCCCAAGGGCAAGGTTTCTGGGAGCAGGTTTTCTGGGAGCAGGTTTTCTGGGGGCAGGTTCGCAGGCCGCTGGCTCTGGGATCGCGATAACAGAGCGGGGGATCGGCTAGGCAAACAGCCAGTCCTGGACTTTTTGCAGGCTCTTCCAGTCTGGCTTGCGCTTGAAACCATCGGCGATGCTGTCTTTGACTTCATCGCGCAGCTCATCGGAAATGGTGAGGATCTGCTGGGCAATTTCGATATGTTCCCGCACGCCTTTTTTGCCGCTTTCGACCATGGCGATCGCCAGGTTGACGCGGGCTTGGGGATCCTGGGGGTTGAGCTTGACGGCGCGGCTGGAGGCTTTGTAGGCCAGCTCCGGCTTGCTGTCGAGGAGATAGAGCCAGGCAAGGCAGGTCCAGGCAGGGCTGCTTTTGGGGACGCGATCGCACAGGGTCTTAAATGTCGGAATCAGCTCCCCGATGGGTTCGCCGTTGCTGTAGCGCTCAAGACCCGTACTAAATAGCTCTTCTGCTGTCTGGACCATGGCTGAAAGATAAAATCACTGGAAACGGCGATCGCCCTGGGAACCCCAAACTTTCCCAAAGTCCACAACGACCCCTGGGGCTTGGCATGGGAGTCCCGTAACGCAAAGGCGTACTGTTCCAATCGAGGTTGAGGTCGAGGTGAGTACGCCACAGGCTTCGTATTTTGCCATGCCAGGGGCCAGGGAATCGATGGAGTTCGATTCTTGAGGACAGACCAATCTGGAATCCCTCGGCTCGGCGATGAGTTATTGGGAGAGAAGGGGAGTCAGCACGACACCCCTCTGCCTGGTCTGGAAGAGGGGGTGGGGTGTCCAAACTGAGGCCCAGGCTCCCTAGGCCGAAAAGGACTTGCCGCAGCCGCAGGTCGCCGTGGCATTGGGATTGGTAAACTGGAAGCCGCCGCCGATCAAGGCATTGCTGTAGTCCAGCATCAGGCCATAGATGTAGAGCAGGCTTTTGGGGTCACAAACCACCTGAAAACCGTCATAGTCATAGACCTCGTCCTGGTCCATCACGCTATCGAGGGTGGCAAAGTCCATCTTGTAGGACATGCCGGAACAGCCGCCATTGCTGACCCCAACGCGCAGCATCAGATCCTTGCCCTGCTGTTCGCGCAGGACTTTGAGCTGGGCCAGGGCCGCTTCGCTGATCAGAATTCCCCGCTCATCGATGGCTGGGGGCATGAGTGTTTCTGTCTGAGTCATGGTCATTCAGCATCACTTGTGGGTCACGTTAGCGTCTTTTGGTCATCTGGCTTTTGGCGATCTGGCTTTTGGCGATCCGGCCTTGCCAATGGGAAATGACCAATAGGCTTCCATTGTAGCGACTTTGATTGCCCTTCTTGGGCGCGATCGCCCCAGAGTCTCGTAAAAGTTGATGATCTGAGCCCGGCCTGTTTGCTTTACCGGTTGCTTTACCGGCAGCTTTACAGGTCCGACCAGATCCTCTACCGTCAGCTCCTGTACAGGTTGCTGCTCCCTCGCCCACAACACTTTCCCCATGGATTGCCTAAGCCCCAGCACCCTCAGTCGCTTGCAGCGCTTGCCCCAGCACCCAGAGGTGGTCTGGGAGGGCGATCGCCTCGCCCTCAATGCCGAGGTGCTCAACCCTGAGCGGCCCACCGTGCCCCTGCGGGCCGATTGCTTCGTCTGGATCGATGGTGCCCAGCAGCAGGTGCGGGGCATTGATGCCGTCACCCAGGACCAGGGGCCAACGGCCTTTGTCGAGTCGCTGTTTCGAGCCATGGAATCTCCCCTGAGCTGGCCCGATGAGCCCAGTCTGCCCCTGCGGCCGGGGCGGGTGGTGGTGCGCGATCGCGAGCTGCACTTCCTGCTGCGCGGCCTGCTCCAGCCCCTGGATATCACCGTGGAATATCAGCCCGAGCTGCCCCTGGTGGATCAGCTCTTGCCGGGGCTCCAGACGCTGATGGGCCTGGCGGACAATCTCTCGGATCAGCTCTCCGATCTCCTGCTCGAAAAAGCCCGCCAGGTCTGGGAGCTGGCTCCCTGGCGCTGGCTGCTGGACAGCCACATCCTCTCGATCGAAATGAAGGCCTTCGGCCTGACATCGCCCCTCTATGTTTCCATTTTGGGGGGGCTGGGCCTGGAGCAGGGGCTGTTGCTTTACCGCTCCTTAGACTCGCTGACGGCCTTTCGTGCAGCGGTGAGCCATCTGGTGCTAGATCGGGCCGATCTCCAAGCAGCCTTTTCCCAGCAGGACTGCCTCTTTCTCAACTACGAGCCCCGCCAGGTCACGCCTTTTGTGCGGCGGCCCCGGCTGGTCAAGCCGCTCCGGTGGGAGGATCTGGAGCTGGACTTTGGTTCGATTAATCCAGAGGAGGGGATGCGATCGCGCCTGGACCTCACCGAGCTTTCAACGCTGTACGCAAGCCTAGAAGGCATTTTGCGTTTCATGGACAAACACAGTCCCAAATTCGAGCAGGGCGACTTCCCGGCCTGTCGCAGCCGTTTCAAAATCAAAATCCCCGATACCCTGCTCCCGGACCAGGGCATGGCCCCGGTGATTGTCACGGTCAAAACCCAGCCCGTCTTGGCCAGGGCATTCTTGCCCTGCTGATCCAGGCCCTGAATGGGTAGACTCGGGCGTAAGTTTTGTCCCCCCTCTCCCTAATCCCTCCCCACAAGGGGAGAGGGACTCCGATCCGGCTCCCCTTCTCCGGGCTGTTGTGTTTTTGGGGGGAGAAGGGGTTGGGGGATGAGGGCGGCTAGCCTGACAACTTCCGCCCTACCCTAGGCCCTGAATCTGACACGGCCGGACAGTTTAGGCAGAGAATTAAAACGACAATTCAGATTGCACGTCTCGCTTTAATTTTTGATTATCAAATCAAAATTGATGGAATCTCTATCTACGAATTACCACTTTTACTGAGGCGTTAGACACATATAAATTGCACCATGGGGATGTTGAAGTCCATTGATTTTCCACATTTGTTACCATGCCCAAGCTTCTCGGTTCAACCTTACTCGCCGCCAGCGCCACGACCTGCCTATTGCTGTTTGCCTCCGCCGCAGAAGCGGCAGGCTTCGGCGGCCCCGCTGCCAACTACAACGTCTTTACCTTCGGTGACATGACCGCCAAATGGACCGATGCCGAAGGCCGCGTCGCCATTGGGGGCAATGCAGACCTGAGTCTGGCGGTGGCCAGCAGGCTCAAAACCCCTGGTGAAGAAAATTACAGCCTCGTCGTTGGCGGCAATCTCAACTACCGCTACAGCCAGATCTACCAGGAGAACGTGGCCGTGGGCGGCTCCAGCAGCTTGGTTGGCGCAAACATTTCCCAGGGAACATTGCAAACCGCCAAGCCGATCGATTTTGACGCAGCTCGTACCTTCTACAGCGATCTGTCCCAGCGACTGGATGGCCTCACGGACAATGGTGCAACAACCTATTTGTCCTGGGGCGGAATTGAGCTAAACAGCAGTGCTTCGGGCCTCAATGTCTTTGCCTTGGATGGCGCTAAGTTCTCGAAAACGAATTCGTTTGATTCGCGGCGATGCGGAGAGTACGGCGATCGTCAACGTCACAGGGGAGCAACTGAAGTTGGGGAATTTTCAAATGTTCCTCAATGGCGGCATCAAAAAAGAGAACATCTTGTTTAACTTTGTAGAAGCCAAAAACATCGAGTCTTCCGGCATGTCCTGGCAAGGCAGTGTCCTTGCCACCTCAGCCCATTACAAGTTCTCCAATGGCCACATCAATGGCCAGATGATTGCTGGTTCGATTGAAGGCGGCGGCGAGTACCACGATTATTCCTTTGCGGGCAAGATTCCTGACCTGTTCGCGGCCCAGTCTTCGATTAAGGCCGTGCCAGAGCCCTCGATGCTGTTGGGCAGTTTGGCCTTGCTGGGTTTGGTGACCTATCGGCGGCGTCAGGGCCAGGCGCTGCCGATGCAGGCTTAGTTTGTTCCCTGAGCTGAAGGCGAGGCGGATTCTCGCACTCTTTGACATTCCCCAGGTAACGCGGGATTCGCGTTGGGGGCCTTGGGATGGGGCACTGGGGGCTCTATGCTGAACCTGCTCCGTCCCAAGGCCAGTGAGTTGGCCAATGCTTTGCTATGAAAGAACCTGCTATGACAGAACCTGGAATGGTTACGCCTGGAATGGTCATGCCTGGAATGATCACGCCAGGCATTGTTTTGACAACGGTTGGCTGCCGTGAGGAGGGCGATCGCATCGCCACCGCCCTCATTACCGAAAACCTCGCCGCCTGCATTACTCTCTTCCCCATCAGCTCGATCTATCGCTGGCAAGGCGAAATCTGCAACGCCTCAGAGATCCAGCTGCTCATCAAAACCGACCTCAACCGCTTCGAGCAGATCCAGGCCCGCATTCAGCAACTTCACAGCTACGACCTACCCGAGGTGGTTGCCCTACCCATCACCCAGGGATCCGAGGCCTACCTGACTTGGATCCAACAGCAGCTATAGCGACTCCCTTCTCGTTGGGGATGCCGATTTCCCCAGCTCAATGATGACTTGCCCAAAGGTATCAATTTATCTTAAGCCTTACCTCCTGGATTCGCCCCTAGGGTCTGTCGGCAAGGCCTGATGACTGTAATCCACCGGGCCTTTTCCGTAACATTTGGTAACGCTTACGGTGCGATTTAATCTAAATCTCTATTCAAATTTCCCCCCGTCACGGTCAAGACTTTATCCATTCCATTGCCGAGTTAAAGCTTGTGCAAATTCTCGGCAGCTCCAGATAAAAAATTACGTATAAGTCTCTAAGTTGTCTGTAGTTGAAGGTATAGAAAGCTCCTCAAATTAGCCCCTGGTTCTTCCCCTGGGTGACTTCCGTATGGGCTTCAAACTTCTATTGCTCCCCTCGCTGTGCCTCGCCAGAGCGGCCTACAGCCCTATTCTTATCCCTATAAATATGCCTCAGCTTTCTCCGTTGAAGCCCCCTGGTTTGTATAAAACTGGGGGATCTGGGTTGTTTTCAGCGCTGGCCCAGCGCTTTACACCTCCCCAGGCCAATGCCCGCTCACTGTCCATCCTGGATCGCTTTCGCTCCCTCCGCCTGCTCCGCTGGAAATATCGACTCTCGGGGTGGAAAGCCCAGGGGAAGCCCCTGGCTGAGCTGCCGCCCGCCGATCAGCAGCTTGTTAAAACGCTACAGCGCCAGGGCGGTGCCCAGACCAGCCTGGCAGCCTTGGGGCTCCCCCTCACGCCGGACCTGTTCCAGGCGGCCCAGACCCTGGCAGGCCAGTTGCCCAGCAGCGCCGCCCATTCCAATAGCCACCTGGGCCATTGCATCCATGGAGATGCTGCGACGATTGTGCAGCGATATCCTGAGATCTTGCTCTGGGGCTTGCAGGAGCGCCTGCTGGACATAGTCGAAAACTACATGCAGTTGCCGGTTGCCTATTTGGGTGTTGACCTGCGTAAGGACATTCCCAATGGTGAGCAGGTGGGCACCCGGTTTTGGCATACCGATGGTGAAGATGTTTGTGTGGTTAAAATTGCGGTCTATCTGAATGATGTGGGCCAAGCCCAGGGGCCTTTTGAATACATCTCGAAGACAGAATTTAATGCCAGCTATCGCTATCTCAGCCCCACCTATTTGAGCAAAAACCTGCGGCGGCCCTGTGTAACGATCAGCATATGTCCAAAATTGTGCCTCGCCAGCGCTGGACAAGCTGTGTTGGCCCAAGCGGTACGGTAGTCATTGTGGATACAACTCATGTCCTTCACCATGGCGCAGTGCCCACCGAGGAGCGCATTGCGTTGTTTTTTGCCTATGCCACGCGGACTCCCCAGAAGCTGGCCTTTTGCAAAGAGCTATTTCCGGTGGAGCCGCTGTTGCCCAGCCTGCGCCAGCGACTGTCCCCGCGCCAGTGGGATTGTCTGTGGGGATGGCGGCAAATGCCTGAGCCGGTGGTTCAGGGGCAGCCCCTGCCAGCCACCCTCGCCACCGCCGCTAGCCACCATTCCTCCGGTGCAAAGGCGGTCTAGTTTGGTGTTTTGGATGGGCGCTTGGAAGCGGTGGAGGCTGGGGGCAATCTGCCATCAGGCCTGTGATAGGTTGGGTGAAGCTCGAATGGCTCGGCGAAGGCAAAGCTTGAAATCGCCCGCTTGCATCAGTCTGTTCACACAAGGGCTGCCCTGCCCCCGTCAACCGCTAGGCTGGCAATAGCGAACCCTTCCGTTGCAGCGACACCATGACCCTCGCCCACCAAAAAGCTCGCCCCATCAAGCCTGGCGGCGTCTACCCTGCCAAGGAACTCTGTAGCCAGTGCGGCCTCTGTGATACGGCCTATGTGCATTATGTCAAAGATGCCTGTGCCTTTCTCAATCAGCAATTTGACCACCTAGAGACCCAGTCCCACGGTCGCCAGCGGGATCTTGACAATCCTGATGAACTCTACTTTGGGGTTCACCAGACCATGGTGGCTGCGCGCAAGACCGAGCCGATCGCCGGAGCCCAGTGGACTGGCATTGTCAGCAGCTTGGCGATCGCCATGCTCAACCAAGGCCTGGTTGAGGGCGTGATCTGTGTCCAAAACAGCCCCGACGATCGCTTCCAACCCCAGCCCGTGATTGCCACCACCCCAGAAGAAATCCTGGCGGCGCGGGTCAACAAGCCCACGCTGTCGCCCAACCTGTCGGTCTTGGAGCAGGTGGAGCGATCGGGCATGAAGCGGCTGCTGGCGATCGGCGTTGGCTGCCAGATCCAGGCCCTGCGAGCGGTCCAGGATAAAATTGGCCTGGAAAAACTCTATGTGTTGGGGATGCCCTGCGTAGACAATGTTCACCGCGAGGGGCTGCAAAAGTTTTTAGAGACGACCTCGCGATCGCCCAGCACCGTCGTCCACTACGAATTCATGCAGGACTTCAACGTCCACTTTCGCCACGAAGATGGCTCCGAAGAAAAAGTGCCCTTCTTTGGCCTCAAAACCAACCAGCTCAAGGATGTCTTTGCCCCATCCTGCCTGAGCTGCTTTGACTACACCAACGCTTTGGCGGATCTGGTGGTGGGCTACATGGGTGCTCCCTTTGGCTGGCAGTGGATTGTGGTGCGCAACCCCACGGGGGCGGAGATGTTGGCGCTGATCCAAGACCAGCTAGAAACCCAGCCTGTGGAGAGCCAGGGCGATCGCAAAGCCGCTGTCCAGCAGAGCATTCCAGCCTATGAAAAAGGCGTGACGCTGCCCATGTGGGCCGCCAAGTTGATGGGCGTGGTGATCGAAAAAATTGGGCCAAAGGGCCTAGAATATGGACGCTTTTCCATCGACTCCCACTTCACCCGCAATTATCTCCATGTGAAGCGGAAATACCCAGAGAAGCTGGCGGCCCATGTGCCGGAATTCGCCAAGCGGATTGTGGCTCAGTACAAGCTGCCGGACTAGTAGATTGCGGCTTAAGTTTGGCTGCTCTCACCCCAACCTGCCCTCACCCCAACCTGCCCTCACCCCAACCCTTCTCCCAGGGAGGGAGAGGGGCTCCGATCCGGCTCCCCTTCTCCTCTTATGGGAGAAGGGGCTGGGGGATGAGGGCGGCTAAAGCTGGCCCAGGAACTTACGCCACCGAGTACTAGCTCAATCAGTACCGGATATTCCCACGCCAGGCATTACAGCACCTGATGGGTGTGGGAATGTTGCTTGACATTGTCCTCGGCCCGGACCACGTGCTCGGCATTGAGCACCCGTTTGCGCTCGGTTGAATAGTTGAGGCGATCGTATGGTTGGCCGAGGGCGACGCGATCGCGGTAGGCCGGGTTGCGCAAAAACGTCCGGGCCGCCGAAGAAGCCCGGAAGGTAAAGTCGTGGCAAAACTGGGCCTCCTCCGGCAGGCCCGGCAGACGCTTGGGCTGGTCTCCCTCGATCACCTCCCCCAATGTCGTGGCATAGATCACCCGATAGGAGGTGGGCACCCCCGCCAGGAGCGTTTCGCTGGTGGAAGATGGAATCGGTTCAATCACGCTGATCTCCCGCACCTCGCCATCTTCTTTGACAAAGCAGGTGGCGACGCCCACAAACAAATAATTATCCGCCGCTAGATCGGCAGCATTGGGAAAGGTGGAGGGCACCGTGGATGGGCGGGCGGGGCTAGGGGCAGCGGTTGTCATGGCAATAGATAAGGAGCGCGAGGGATGGAAAGCGGGCCGCTGGACAAAACCAGGCGATCGCCCCATTGATCCTATCCCGCCTCCCCAGCGGCCTGGCCCATTGGGGCTGCAATCTTAATTGATTGCGGCCTTTCTTCATATCCCTTCGTTACTGCTCGTGGCGGCTGACGGCTCGTGGCTGCCAGGGGTGGCTTGGGTGGGACGCGATCGCGCCTGTCATGCCAGCAGTTTTGTGGTATGGTTTATATGTACTAAAGTTCGACTGTTATAGGGCCGCCCCCACGAGCCATCTCCATTTCTTAGGGTGATGGTATAGCCTGCTCAGCCACCTGCTGAATCCCGCTGCTCAGCCCCGGCTCCACCCAAACCACAGGCCGCTGGTCCGGATCGGTGAGATAGCTCTGCTGCTGCATCACCGCCGGAGCCTGCATCGGGTCAAAGGTGCGATTGAAGTCACTGCGCAACGATTCCACCCGGCCCTGGGTAGAGGACAGCTCCACCTCCAGCTCCCGCAACTGTGCCTGCTGGGTCCAGTGGGACGGCACCAGCTTTGCCAGCGCCGCCACCGCCACCGCAATCAAGATGCCATTGACAGACAGCTTGGCCAACAGCTCTCGCCGCATCTGGGCCAGCCGCTGCTGTTGCTGAATGCGGGCCTGGGCCTGGCGACGGGCATTCCGCTTAAGGGCCTGTATCTGGGCCTTGGTGGGGCCCGCTGCCCCAAAGGATGGCATCGCCGAGGCCTGGGGGGAGCGAGCTGCTGGGGTTGGCCTAGATCTGGATTGGGGACCGTGCTGGGGGGCGTACATAGCGTTGAAAAGTCGGCTGGGTGCCGAATAGCAGGGAGATTAGTCTAAATTTCAGCATCACCAGCTCGGGCGATCGCCAGGGCACCAAGACCCCTTGTCTGGCCGAATGCCTGGCCGAATGCCTGGCCGAATGTCTGGCCGAATGCCTGGCCAATTGCTGGATCAATTGCTGGGTCAGTGGTAGGGGCAAATCTGACGCTAGTTCCACTTGCCCAACGTTGTGTCCGTCTAACTTACTGTGGCAATCCTGGCCTGTCAAAGTACCGGAACCAGCCTCGCCCTAGGTTCTGACCCCTGGAGGGCCTGACCCCCGTTACGCCCATTAATATATCCCGAAATATCTCTCGACACCCCAAATTCCAGCTCAAAAACCATAGCCCCAGGGCAAGTGCCCCAGGGCTATGGTTTGATTATTCCACCCTGATCATTCGCCCCAGAGGGACATGGCACAGGCCTATTGATATAAGGCAGCCCCGAGGCGGTAGGCCAAAACTCCGGGGATCACGGCCAGCAGCAAAGCAACGATAATTTGAGTGTCTGACATTGTGATTGAGTCGCTCCAAAATTTTAAAAAAGCGGCTACCTCAAAGATAGCTTTGCCTCTAGCGTCGGGCAATCTGCTAATCAGGGCAATATCCTCGTAATATTACGTTACGTTTCATCTGAGTCACCTTTGAGTCACCTTTGAGTCACCCCTGAATCACGGGAAAGCTGGAGAAATGCAGCTTAGAGCACCTCCGAAGTGAGGGAGCGATCGTTAGAATGATGGCCAATCTGTAATCTCAGATTTGTGGCCCCGCATCTATGGCTTCAGACTTGAGCTTCAGACTTGCCTTCAAGCAAACGCCCCAAACTTGCCTTCAAGCAAATTGCAAACTCAGGCCTGCCGCCCAAGGTCTAGGTATCACCAGCAGGAAAATCCCAGGGTTAGGTAAGTTGTTATCATGATGAGCCTCTTTTCAGATAGTCCCAGCACGACCAGAACTCATTTTGAGCGCCAAATGAAGCGCATTCAGCAGGATGTCTTGCGCATGGGGGCCTTGGTGGAAAACTCTTGCTGGTTGGCTGGCCAAGCCTTGGTGGAGCGCGATCTGACAGCGGCCCAGCTAATTATTCGTCAAGACAAGAAAATCGATATCCTCTATCGTCAAATTGAGCTGGACTGCGTCAATCTGATGGCCCTCCAAGCGCCGGTCAACCGAGACCTGCGCCTGTTGAGTGCGCTGATGCAGCTTGTGCGCGACCTAGAGCGCATCGGTGACTATGCCCAGGATATCTGCGAGGTGGCGGTGAAGCTGTTCCCCTATCCCGAGCAGCTCGCCGCCGATGGCATTTCGCTGATGTTGGATCGCTGCCGGGCCATGGTGGCCATGAGCTTGGAGGCGCTGTCTAACTTGGACTTGGAGGCGGCGAAGAGCATTCGTGACAAGGATGATTTGGTCGATGCAGACTATGAAACGCTCTACAATCGGCTGGTCCAAGCGCCGGATCTGCGCCACGGCGTGGAGCCGGTGGTGCTGTTGGTGTTGGTGATTCGCTATTTAGAGCGAATTGCGGACCATGCCACAAACATTGGCAACCGCATTACCTACATTGTTACAGGCGAGCGCCAGTGAAGACCGGTGTACTGGAGAATGGCTGTCTGGGAATGGCTGCTTGGGCAATGGCTGCTTGGGAATGGTTCATCTGCTACAAGAATTGTCCATGGGGGCGATCGCCCTAGGCATTGACGGCAGCAACCATCAGGTTTACGGTTTCAAAGGCCAGTTTTGGCAACTTTGCTGGTAGATTGCTGGCAGTCTGGCGGGCCGACTGCCTAATCCGACAGGCTCCTCTGGATGCTGTATCCCTCCGCAAGTCACCGAAGCTGCGTTTCAATGGGGCGGATCATGGCAGGGGCGGGTCACGGGATGGATGCTGTTTCATCCCCTGGTTTTAGATTCAGGTCTCTAAGACCTGCGCCTGTCCCAGGGGCTGGGCTGGTCCAATTTTGAGGCGGCCAGCGGCCCATCTTTGCCGACTTGGGGGCGCTTTGGGCGAACGAACCGGCGCTCAGGGCGGTCTAGGTGGCTCTGCGCTGACCTAGGCTCGCTCTGAATCCCCACTCGATTCTGCAAGCCCGTGCGCTCGGCTAGCCCGCCCGACATAACCCGCTCAACCGGCCAGCCCGTCCGTCCCCCAAGCCCGCTCAATCCATAAACCCGTTCGACCTACAACTGCGTAGCGCATTTCCCCGAGGCCTCCATGAAGTTTTCCGTTTCCACCTTGCTGGCAACCCTTGCTGATGACAAGTATGTTGCCGCTAAGGTTTTAGAAAAGAAGCTGGGCTGTGAAGATACCAGCAGTTTGCGGCAGCTACAGATCGCCCTTGATGCCTTGGAAAAAGCGGGCATTGTGGAGAAAGATCGCAGCAAATATCGCCGGGTCCAGGAGACGGGCTATGTGGAGGGGCGGCTGCGCTGTTCCAGCAAGGGCTTTTGCTTTGCGATTCAGGATGATGATGAGGCGGAGGATATTTATATTCGCGAGAGCAAGCTGAACCATGCTTGGAATGGCGATCGCGTCCTCGTTTCCGTCACCAAGGAAGCCAGCCGCCGCCGCAGCCCCGAAGGCCAAGTGCGTCTGATCCTGGAGCGAGCCAACACCTCGGTTTTGGCCCGCATTAAGACCGAAGCGATCGAAACCGCCGAGGGGGAAGCCGAGAGCCAATATCGAGCCGTGCCCCTGGACGATCGCCTGCTGTTCGAGCTGGATCTGAGCCCGGAAACTGAGGATCTCAGTCAAGCGGATGAACATCTCGTCAATGTGGAGGTGCTGCGCTACCCCCTGGGCCGCCATGCTCCCCTGGGCCGCATTACCCAGGTCTTGGGCAGCGATGCGGAAGCAGCCTCGGACATCGACATTGTCTGCTGCAAGCACAGCCTGCCCAGCGGTTTCTCGGAGGCGGTGCAGGCGGCGGAAAAAGCCTTGCCGACGCGGGTGCGCAAGGCCGACCAGAAAGGCCGCATCGACCTGCGGGAGCTAGATACGGTGGCGATCTATGGCGAGCTGCCGGGTGCGGAGGCCCAGATGGTGGACAATGCCATTTCCCTGGAGCAGACGGAGGAAGGCTGGCGCATCAGCTTCCACACCGCCGATGTGGCCACCTATGTGCCCCTTGATTCCCCCATTGACCAGGCGGCCAAGCATCGGGGCACGGCGGTCTATCTGGGCCAGACGGTGCTGCCGATGTTGCCGGAGCAGTTAGCTTTTAATCTCTGTAGCTTCCAGTCCAGCAAGGATCGCCTGGCGATGTCGGTGCTGGTGGATGTCAACCCTCAGGGGGAGGTGCTGCGCTACGAGATCCAGCCTTCCTTGGTCAGTGTCAATGCGGCGGTGAGCTACGAGCAGGCCCAGGCGATTTTGGACCGGGATGACAAGACCAAGAACATCAAGAAATATGCGCCGGTCTACGAGCTGATTGAGCAGGTGAGCCAGGTGGGGCAGTTGCTCAAGGCCCAGCGCCGCAGCCAGGGCTCTTTTGAGCTGAATTTGCCGGAGCGGCTGCCGGTGCAGGGGGGCGATCGCGCAGCGCTGTTCAGCCGCACAGCCTTCAATGATGAGGGCCAAGGCACCCTGGTCAGCCCCGGAGAACTGAGCCTGCGGGGGGATGTGGCGGAGTTCCAGCTCATGGCCAACCAACTGGTGGCGGAACATCTCCAGGTGTTGAAGGTGCCGATGCTGTTTCGCACCCACCGCCCGCCGGAGCTGCTGGCCACCCAGGAGCTGATCAAGCTGATTGGCCACCTGGACATTGAGTTGGAGCTGCTCGATGAGGAGAAGGTTTCGCCCCTGGACTATCAGAATTTCCTGGCCGCCTTCAGTGAATCGGAAGCAGAGCGGGTCTTGATCTACCAGCTCCAGCAGACCCTCAAGCCCGCCAGCTATAGCCTCAGCCCCGGTCCCCACTTTGGTCTGGCCCTGGAGCATGGCTATACCCACTTTGCCTGCCCGGCTCGGCGCTATTGCGATTTACAGATCCAGCGGGTGCTCCATGGGGTCTTTGACAAGGGGCGCGATCGCCGCACCACCCGTTCCAAGGAGCGCGTCGATCTCCACAGCAGCGAATTCCACGAATACATTGCCTGGAATATTCTGCCGCCGGAGCTGCACCAGGAGCTAGAGCTGCAATTCCAAACCACCGTCGTCCAGCTCGGCGAACGGGAGAACCGCGCCCAGGAAGCGGAAGCGGACCTGATTGGCCTCAAAAAAGCGGAGCTGATGAAGGCCCGCACGGGGGAAGTGTTTCCGGGCTTGATCACCCGCGTCCAAAACTACGGCTTCTTCGTGGAAATCGACGACTGGCTGGTGGAGGGCCTCGTCCATGTCAGCTCCCTCAAGGATGATTGGTATGAGCACCGCATTCGCCAGCAGCGCCTGGTGGGGCGCAAGAACCGGCAGCAGTATAGTTTGGGCGATCGCGTCGAAGTCCAGGTCAAGAGCGTTGATTACTACCGCCAGCAGATCGATCTGATTGTGGTCGGAGGCGGCAGCGAAGGCCAAGACGATGGCGACGATGGCGAGCAGCTCGAAGTGGACTTTGACTTCGAAGCGCGCGACTCGGAGGAATAGACCATCATCACTCAGAACGCCACAGCTGCTCGCGCGACCGACCCGAGTTCCGAGCCGCCGCTCATCCTCGGCATCACGGGAGCCTCGGGCTTGATCTACGCCGTGCGGGCGCTCAAGCACCTCCTGGGGGCGGGGCACCGCGTGGATGTGGTCGCCTCCAAGGCCGTCAAAATCGTTTGGCAGGCGGAAGCAGGCATTGTCATGCCCGCCGATCCCAAGCAACAGGCCCGCTTCTGGCGCGACCAGGCCGGGGTGCCCAGCGCGGGCCTGCTCACCTGCCATGCGGCTGGCAATGTCGGGGCCACCATCGCCAGCGGCTCCTACCGCACCCAGGGCATGGTGATCATGCCCTGCTCCATGAGCACCGTGGGCAAGCTGGCGGCGGGGCTGAGTGGCGACCTGCTGGAGCGAGCCGCCGATGTCCAGCTCAAGGAGCGCCGCAGGCTGGTGATCGTGCCCCGCGAGACGCCCTTTAGCTTGATCCACCTGCGCAACCTCACCACCCTGGCCGAAGCTGGAGCCCAGATCGTTCCGGCCATTCCGGCTTGGTATCACCAGCCCCAGACGATTGAAGACCTGGTGGATTTTGTGGTGGCCAGGGCTTTGGACAGTTTCGGGCTAGACTGCGTGCCCCTGCGGCGCTGGCAGGGGAATGGTTAAGGGGTGAATGGGGGAATGGGTGATAGGGCAACCCAATATTTTCCCCAATATCTGGCCAAACATCCTCACAAGGGCAATGCCTCGATTCAGTAGACTGGATGGGAGATTCTGTTGTCGCCCCTATGCCCTCCCCCTTGCTCAGTCTTGCGCTTCTGCTGTTGATCCTGCTGACGCTGCTGGCGATCAGCAATCGTGAGCTGGTTGCTCTGGCGTTTTTGGGCATGGGTACGGTGGCCTTGCCCCTGTCGGTGTGGATTGGGGGGGCGATCGCCCTGGGATTTCTCCTGGGCCTGTGGATT
>JAAUQQ010000363.1 GCA_012032745.1 Synechococcales cyanobacterium RM1_1_8 | reverse complement strand
TGGGATGAGGAGCCGGTTTACCAATCCCGGCGAGCGGAGCTGTACCAGCCCAAGATTCAGCAACTGCTGGATCGGGGCTTGGCCTACCGAGCCTATGAGACCCCCGAAGAGCTGGATGCCATGCGTACCGCCCAAAAGGCAGCCAAACAGGCCCCGCGCTACAACAATCAGCACCGCAATCTGACACCGGAGCAGGAGGCTGCATACCAGGCGGAGGGACGCCAGGCGGTGATTCGCTTCAAGATCGAGGACGATCGCACGATCGCCTGGCCAGATCTCGTCCGGGGCACCGTCACCTGGCAGGGCAGCGACCTGGGCGGGGACATGGTGATTGCCCGCGCCGCTGCGCCCAGCGACATTGGCCCGCCCCTCTATAACTTCGTCGTGGTGGTCGATGACATTGACATGGCCATGACCCACATCATTCGGGGCGAAGACCACATCGGCAATACGCCCAAGCAGATTCTGCTCTATGAAGCCTTGGGAGCCGCCGTGCCGGAGTTTGGCCACACGCCGCTGATTCTCAACAGCGAGGGCCGCAAGCTATCTAAGCGCGATGGCGTGACTTCGATTTCCGACTTCCAAGCCATGGGCTATGAGGCCGATGCCCTGGTCAACTACATGACCCTGCTGGGCTGGTCCCCGCCGGAACCGATGACCGAGCGCTTTAGCCTGGCGGAAGCGGCCCAGGCCTTCAGCTTCGAGCGGGTGAACAAAGCCGGGGCCAAGTTTGACTGGGACAAGCTCAATTGGCTCAACAGCCAAGTGCTCCATGCAATGCCCCAAGCGGCGCTATTGGAAAAGCTGATGCCGATTTGGCTGGAGGCGGGGCTGGAGCTGCCGCCGGAAGCATCGGCCCAGCGGGCTTGGCTGTTGGAGCTGGTGGCGCTGATTCAGCCCAGCTTGGTCAAGCTCAATGATGCGGTGGCAGAAAGCGAGCTGTTTTTCTCGGCGACAGTGCCCTTTGATGACAAGGCGACGGAGCTGTTGCAGCAGGAATCGGGAGCGGCGATCGCCCAAGCGTTCCTGAGCGCCCTCCCCAGGGCTGTAAATGTAAACGCCGAATTAAACGCGGAAGCGGCTAACGATTCGGCCCCAGATTCGGTCCTAACCCCAGAAACCGCCCAGGCCTTGATCAGCGATGTCACTCAGAACCTCGGCATCAAGAAGGGCATTGTGATGCGCACCCTGCGGGCCTGCCTGACGGGGTCGCTCCAGGGGCCTGATCTGATGCAGGCTTGGATGCTGTTCCACCAGCGGGGCTGGGATCGTCAGCGCCTGGAGCAGGCCTTGGCGATCGCCCAATCTGCCTAGGGCGCTGGGCAGGTTCAACCCTCGGCGCTGGTCTCACGAGATGGCTGACGAGCTAGACAGCCCAATCAGCGGTGCCGAACCGGGAAGCGGCGGCGACCTGACGCTACATTCTGTTAGATTGTTGCTCCACCGCAATCCCAAGCCCACCCCACCCCCAGATGAACCCCATGGTCAATGCGATGGCTGCCCGACAAGCAAAAGCCCAGGAACCCAGCATCAATGCCAGCGCTGGACGAGGTCAGGTCGGGAAATTGGCAGACAGGCTTGCTTCGACATTGGCAGGGATGAGTCTCCTGGGGAGCGCGATCGCCCTCCTAATCGCAGCCCCCGGCCTGGCCCAAGTTGCGAACCCTGGCAGCCCCCGCTTCACCAGCCCTCGCTTCACCAGACCCATGTTCACCAACCTGACCCTCAGCCCCCGCTTTGCCCAGACCCCACCTACCTGCGCGGCATCAGCGGCGGCGAACAGCCCACCCAGGCCATTGCCGGACAGGTCGAGACGGAAACGGGAGTCTGTCTTGGCTTTGTCAGCGATCGCCCCGACCACAGGCTCACCCTGGAGCAGTTCTTCGACTACCTGAATGTGCAGGTGCTGAGTGAGCAGGCTACCGTCATGGTGATCAAAGGCCCCGGCGGCACCTGGTGCAGCGACAACCGCAGCATCCCTGGGGCCAGCGTGGCCGGGCAGTGGCTACCAGGACGCTATGAGATTTGGGTGGGTACGGCGGAGGCGGATAGCTATGCCCCCTATCGCTTACAAATTAGCGAAGTTCAGTAGCCTCGCAGGGTCGCTGGGCTGGGGAACCGAAACCCCTGGAAGGGCGATCGGGTAACCTTGTCCTACAATGGCGGGCAAATCACCGGGGCCATCAGTTGGAGACCAGCTTGCTGAGGCAGTCGCTAGACCAGTGGATCGATGTTTGGCCCATGGCCCCTTGGTGCTGTTTAGGCTGCTGAAACCCTGTCAACTCGCTGAAAAGTCTCCGGGATGCCCTGCGATCGCCGCAGATTGTATTACTCTAAAGTGCTCAAGTTAGCACCTGCTCCCCACGGAAGTACTTAGATTGACGATGCAATTGAAAGGTAAGCTTCCCCTACAATCATCGAGCCAGTCTCGGGGCCAGGCATCGCCCCAGCCCGGCGTCATCCCTCCGGACGGCGATCGGCCCGTGTTGACCTTGCCCAGCCCCGACGCCAATCCTTGCCAGTGCCTGGGTGACTACTTGCAGCAGCGCTGGGAGCAGGAGGTCGGTTACTCTACCCTCCAAATTCACTGTGCCCAGATTCCCTCGGCCCAGATTCCCTCGGCCCAGATTCCCTCGGCCCAGATTCCCTCGGCCCCCCCTTCCTCTGCCAGCCCCTCCCCTGCCCTCCGGCGGGAACAGTTCCTGGTCGTGGTCGAACATGCCATCACCGAGCAGCCCCCAGTAGCGCCGACCTTTCAGCGCCTAATCGCTCTACTCGAAGAAGCTCCAGAGTGCCTCTGGCTGGACTGGCTGGGTGAAGATGAAGATAGTCCAGAGATAGTGCAAGGCCGCTTTTTTCTGCGAGTCCTGGGCCAAGCCCGCGCCTATGTGGAGCAACCGGGCAGCATCAACCTCATGGCTGGGGTTGCACCGGGGATGGTGCCCCTCACCGCCACGCTGGCCGCAGAAGCCGTGGGGGCAAAGGCGCAAACTTTCCTAGAAACGGAGACACAAGCCCAATCCGCTGCATCTGGCAGCTCCCATTTCCCCACGCCTCCAGCCCCGGCTGAATCCGCCGCTCCCCTTGGCCATCCGGCTGCTTCCGCCCCAGCACCGGAGCGGCAGCCGGACTCCCCCGACTGGTCAGAGTCCAGTCAGCCAGCCACTGCGCCCGCTGAGGCCGGCGCGATACCAGGGCAGGGGCCAGAGCCCCTGGGGGCCGCAGCCAATGCGCCGCAAGATTTGCAGTATCCAGGCCGCGAAGCACCCCTGGAACAGACGCCCCTCCATATTCCTAAGGCCATTTGGGCTGGGGGGCTGGGCCTCTGTCTCGCCATGTTCCTGGGCAGTTTTTACATTGCCTCTCGTCCCTGTTTGTTGCGCGATTGTCCCGCGCTGATGCTGGCTGAGCGCCAGGGCCAGGAAGCGACGGAGCGGCTGCAAACGGCCAATAGCTTGGATGACATTGACCGATCGCGCCAGCAGCTTCAAGCAGCCCTCAAGCAACTGCGCCAGGTGCCGGGCTGGTCCTCCTACGGGGCCGAGGCGCGCGGGGCTCGCAGCCGCTACCGCAAACTGGTGGAAGCTTTGACCCCGGTGGAGGAGGCCCTGGCCCAAGCCGATCAGGCGGAGGAAAAAACCCAGCTCGGAACGGCGAAGCCGGAACGCTGGCAGGAGATTTCTGCCCATTGGGAAGCGGCGATCGCCCACCTCCAGGGTGTCGCCCCCAGCAATCCGCTCTATGCCCTGGCCCAGGACAAGCTCAAACAGTACGAGGCCCTCAAGCTTCAAGCCCAAACGAGCCTGGAGAACGAGGAAGCTGGCCAGCGTTTGCTCCAGGAAGCGCGCGGCTACATCGCCGCTGCGCCCGCCCGTAGCGAGGGGAGTGCTGGGGGGGAAGAAGATGATGCCCTAGCCGCTCTGCAACGCAGTGAGTCTCGCCTTGAAGATGCGATTTTCACCCTCAAAAAGGTGCCTCGCAACACCACTGCCTACCAGGAATCCGTCCGCCTGCTGGCGAGCTACCAAGCCGAACTCGCCATGAACCAAGGCAAGCAAAGCCGAGAAGCCTTCATTGTCAATAGCTATCGCGAGGCCCTACTCTATGCAGAAGATGCCAAGCGTGCGGAGGGCGACTCCAACTGGCAGAAGGCCAAGGAAGATTGGCAAACGGCCCTGGGCCGGATCGATCAAATTCCCACCAGTTCAACTTATTTCACAAAAGCTCAATCCCTCGTAACGGAGTACACCTACGCCCTCCAGGCTGCGGAACAACGGGCCCAGGAAGACTTGGCTTTGAACCAGTTGCGGGGGGAGCTCGATTCCCTCTGCGCCGGTTCGCCCAGGGTTTGCACCCATGAGATTTCGCCCAGCAGTATTCGCGTTCGGCTAACCCTGGACTATGAGCGGGCCGTGCTGACGGCTGGGGCGGTGGGTGATGAGGACAGCCGCACCGGAGCCCTGCGCCATGTGCAGGAACTGGAAAGCGCCCTGGAATCGTTCAGCAATGCCGCTCAAATTCCTCTGGAACTCTATGATCCAGATGGGGTATTGGTGGGCACCCACCAACCTCGTCAAGGTTATGGCAGCCAAGGTTATGGCAGCCAAGGTTATGGCAGCCAAGCTTATGGCACGCTCGGTGAGCTGTGAATCCTTTGCGTTGGGGTGACATCCTCCCGACGCTCATCCGAAGCGGATAGAGCGCGGGCTTCCCAAGATCGCTCTTGAGGTTTCCTGCTTCATCGGGGTTCCCAGGCAACCTTCCTCCACAGGCAGTATCACCGTCTGTCC
>JAAUQQ010000362.1 GCA_012032745.1 Synechococcales cyanobacterium RM1_1_8 | reverse complement strand
CCCCGGCGGTTCCCCGAAACTGGCGAAGCAGGCGGTCAACAGGCCGTCACCGTGCCATCGCCGCCCCCCACCCGCATCGAAGGCCAGCCGATCAAAATCGTGCCGCCGCCTGCCAATATCCAACCCAGCCCGGACATGGTCAAACCGGAGCCCCAGCGGCCCCAGTTTCCCGCCCTGCCCCGCCAGGAGGTGCGCGGCGTCTGGATGACCACCAGCGACATGGATGTGCTGCTGGACCGCGATCGCATCAGCCAAGCCATGGATCAACTGGCCCGGCTCAACTTCAACACGGTCTACCCCGTTGTCTGGAACTCCGGCTATGCCGTCCACCCCAGCGCCGTGGCCCGCCGGGTCGGCAGTCCCCAGATCTATCGCGGCTACCAAGACCAGGATCCCCTCGCGGAGATCATCACCCAGGGCCATCGCCGAGGCCTCTCGGTCATGCCCTGGTTCGAATTCGGCTTCATGGTGCCCGAATCCTCTGAACTGGCCCTGGCCCACCCCGATTGGCTGAGTGTCAAGGCCAACGGCGGCATCACCG
The DNA here is from genome assembly GCA_012032745.1 of Synechococcales cyanobacterium RM1_1_8. Taxonomy (GTDB): domain Bacteria; phylum Cyanobacteriota; class Cyanobacteriia; order PCC-9006; family JAAUQQ01; genus JAAUQQ01. Next base: position 4,251 of record JAAUQQ010000362.1, on the reverse strand, counting down.
CTCCCAGCGCCGGGGGCTACAATGCCTGGCTCAACCCGCTCAAGCCGGAGGTGCAAAAATTCATCACTGACCTGGTGATGGAAGTGGTGAACAAATACGATGTCGATGGCATCCAATTTGATGACCACCTCAGCCTGCCGAGGGACTTTGGCTACGATAGCTACACCAAAGCGCTGTATCAGCAAGAAACGGGCAAAGCCGTGCCCGCCAACCCTGCGGATGAGGCTTGGATGCGCTGGCGGGCCGATAAAATCACGGCTTTTGTGGGCGATCTCCACGATGCGGTCAAAACCCGCAAGCCCAAGACCGTGTTCTCGATCTCGCCCAACTATCACGATTTTGCCTACAAGTTCACGCTCCAGGACTGGCTCAACTGGGTGCGCCAGGACTTTGTCGATGAGATTGTTCTCCAGGTCTATCGCGATGACTACAGCAGCTTCTTGAGCATCCTCGATCGCCCGGAAGTCAAAGAAACCCAGCAAAAAATTTCCACCGCCATCGGTATTCTCTCGGGCCTGCCCCGGCGACAGATCGCCATGGGCCAAATCGAGCAGCAGTCCCGCGCCGCCCAGCAGCGCGGCCTGGGCATTGCTTACTTCTTCTTTGATAGCCTGTGGGACTATGCGCCGGAGCCTGTGGCGGAGCGCCAGGAACGCTTTGCCCAACTGTTTCCGCGATCGGCTCCGCGCCTGGCCCAGCGCTAGTACCGTAAGGCGAAAGTTTCTGGGCCAGCTTTAGCCGCCCTCATCCCCCAGCCCCTTCTCCCGGCTGTTGTTTCTCTGGGGGAGAAGGGGAGCCGGATCGGAGCCCCTCTCCCTCCCTGGGAGAGGGGTTGGGGTGAGGGCAGCTAAACTTAAGCCGCAATCTACTAGCTGGGCTGCCCTCTAGCGGGTGTGACGCCGCCCAGTTATGGCCTCACACCAGCAGCGTCACACCGTATCGAACAGCATGGTGCTCATGTATCGCTCGGCCCATTCCTGGCCGAAGGCTTTTTCCAAAACCCGCTTGGTCTTATCGTTCTCGCGCTGCTTTTCACAGTAATAGCGCTGGGCTGCCAGCAATTCCGCTTCCTCCGCCGCTGTCTGCACCGGCTGGGTGCGGGCAGCGTGCTGGCAGTGGATGGTCAAAAAGGCTTCTACTTTGGCCAGAAAGTCGATCTCCTCATCCTCGTCCATGGGCCGCACAAAGACGCAATAGGGCGAGAAAATATCTCCCCAGCCGGGCAGCTCACGATGTTCGGAAAACTCTGTGGTGGGAAGGGCTGCGAGCTGGCGATCATAGCTCTCGGGCAGCTTGCGATCGCCACTGATCGGCGACAGATCGACGATCGCCGCACTAATCCCCGCCTTGCTGCTGCCGACCAGGTCATTGCCAAACATCGGCAGGGGATAGTTCGGACGCGGAAACATCACACAATGCAAAATATCCAGGGTTGGTCCGACCTTGGCCAGCTCCAAATGCAGCTTACGGAACTGGGGCGTCTGGTAGCAGTGATTTTCAATCGTCACCCGCTCTCCCTCTAGGCGACCTTCCACATAGCCCAGATCCTCGGGCATCTCATAGGGCGAGAGGTCCAAATACTTGGCCCAAAGGTGCTCAATCCGATCCGCCAACTTGCGCACGAGGGGGTGTTGCTGGTGCCGCAGCGATGGCTGTTGCGGCGGCGATGGCTGTTGCGGCGGCGATGGCTGTTGTGGCGATGAACCCTGGGGCAGCGGTGGCGTCGCCGGAGCTTCTTGGACGATGTCGGTCATGGTGAAGGGCAAGGAGGGCAGGCGCAGGGAGCGATCGGCGAGGCAGTCAGCTTGGCGGGCTGGATTAGCGAACCTTAAACACCTACCTTAAACTCTAGCGGAGAGCGTGCCCCATAGCGGCCCATCGCCCGGCCCGCTATGTATTGTTACATTTTTGTGCTGTTACATTGGGGAGATAAACATTCATTCCCATTGTCACCGCCATGCCCAACAAACCCTCAAAAGATCCCAACTATTCCTGGAAAGGCAGCCCCAATGCGGGCTTGGTACTCAGCCTAGGGGCCGTGCTGCTGGCCCTGCTGCTGTTCGCGGCGGGCTTTGCGAGTTAGCTTTGGCAATCTGGGCCTGGGCATCTGGGGCCTTGGGCCATCCGGGGCCTTGAGCCGCTAAGATGGAGCAAGCTTGCCTTTGGGTGAGTTCCCGTGCGGTGAGCCATTGAGGCAAGGAGCTTGGCATGAATATTGGATGGGTCGAGGTTGCTTTGGTGGTTGGCTTGGCGGTGTTGGTATTCGGGCCTAAGAAAATCCCCCAGTTCGGGGCGGCCTTTGGCAAAACCCTGCGGGGCTTTAAGGAAGAATTGAAGGGTGAAACTGAGGTGAACGAGCGGGATGAGGCGAAGATTATCGATCGCTAAATCTAGCGGCTGCTAAATCTATTAACTGCTAGACCGACCGATCGCCCCAGGTCCAAGGCGATCGCCCCAGATCAAGCAAAACATTGGCCCATGGGAGCATAGGATTTGTCTATCTTTGAAGGAATCGGTTTGGATGCTCTGGATTTGGATAGCCTGGGAATAGAATGGTGGGCGATCGCCGCCCTCCTGTTTGTGCTGCCCAAGCTGGGGGCGCTGCTCCTGGGGCTGCTGTTCATGTTTGCCGAGAAAGTCCCAGGCTTTGAAACCTTTGCCGGGGGACGCGTCAAGGCCTTTAGGGACCGCCTCAATGGCCAGGTCCAAGCCAATTCCCAAAAACTGCTCCACCTGCTGCGTCTGTCCAAATAGGCCTGGGCAATCGGTTGCTGCCCCTCTTTCTTCCCAGTTTGACCTGACGATGGCGATCGCGCCCTGGGCCGCCGCCTGCGCACCGGGCAGCAGCAAATGGCCGATTGGCAGGGGGGGAACTGGCGGTGTCTGCGGTGCCGGGGGCCGGTAAGTCTACGGGGATGGCGGCGGCGGCGGCGATCGCCATCGCCCGCAACCGGCTCAATCTGCGCCGTCAGCTCATCGTCGTCACCTTCACCCGCTCGGCGGCCAACAATCTCAAGGCCAAAATCCGCCAGGAGCTCAAGGCCCTCTCCCTACCCGCCACCGGCTTCTCCGTCCACACGCTCCACGGCCTCGCCCTCAGCATTGCCCATCGCCACCCCGAGCTATCGGGCCTCAACCTCGAAGAAACGGCCCTGGTCAGCGCCACCCAGAGCCACCGTCTGGTGCGCAGTTGCATCGACCAGTGGATTGCAGACTCGCCCCAGGCGTACCAGGCTCTGATTCTGGGCCAGTCCTTCGATGGCGAAGAGACCGAGCGCCTGCGTCGCCAGGCTGTTCTGCGCACGGAGGTTTTGCCCAGCTTGGCCCTGACGGTGATCCACGAAGCTAAAAGCTCGGGCCTGCTGCCGCCCCAGCTCATGGCCTTGGCCCACCAGGCCGAGGCGACCAGGGCAGCCGATGGAGCAGTGGGCTATGAGGTCTTGGCGATCGCCGCTGGCCTCTACGATCGCTACCAAGGCCTGCTGCACCAGCGGGGTCTAATCGATTACGATGACATGATTTTGGCGGCGCTGAAGGTGCTGGGGAATCCCGAGACTCGGGCCTTTTGGCAGCGACAATGCTTTGCCCTGTTTGAAGATGAAGCCCAGGATTCGACGCCCTTGCAGACACAACTGTTGGAGATTTTAGCCCGGCGGGCGGATCAGCCTGAAGCGCCGCCGGATTTGATTCGAGTCGGGGATCCCAACCAGGCGATCAACTCCACCTTTACCCCAGCGGATCCAATTTTTTTTCGACGGTTTTGCGATCGCGCCAAGCCCAGACACCGCTTCATCACCATGAATCAATCGGGGCGCAGCAGTCCGATTATCCTGGCTGCGGCCAATTTCGTCTTGGATTGGGTCAACCAGCACAGCGGACCAGATCCCCAGGCCCTGCCCTTCGAGCCCCAACATATCCAGCCCGTGCCCGCCGATGATCCCCAGCCCCAGGCCAATCCTGCGCCCGTGGGCACAGGTCTCACCCTGCATTTTCCCCGCGACATTGGCCAGACAGCGGCGCGCATCGGCGATCGCCTGCGGGCGCTGTTCCAGCAAGATCCCAAAACCCAGGCGGCCATTTTGGTGCGGGAGCACAAGCAGGGCCGCTGGTTAGCCCAGCAACTGGCCCCCCTCACCGACCAGCATGATATTCCGATTTACGATGTGGGGGCGGGCGATCGCCGCTCCGCCGTCCCCCGCGAAATCTTGACGCTGCTCCAGTTCATCCAGCGCCCCCCATTCCCCCGACAAC
>JAAUQQ010000361.1 GCA_012032745.1 Synechococcales cyanobacterium RM1_1_8 | reverse complement strand
GGATAAAGAAAAGATTCACAGTGAATTTAAGCAAACCTATGAAGAAATTCGTCAGCAGCTTGAAACCCAATACAAACAGGAGCTAAACGCAAAAGATCGAGAAATCGAAATCTACGAAAAGCAAAATGTTCAGATGTGGTCGGCTATCAACCGACTTGCTGAACACCCACCTGTGTCAACTACTGAAAATATATTGGGGAATAAAATTGTGCATGATCAAAGCCAAACTTTTCAGGGCAACGTCAATATCAACGCCCAAAACTCGGTAGTGAACCTACGCGACATCAGCGGTCAGGTAAGTAACCAGATTGGTCAGCTACCTACGGAGTCAATTCTTGACCAACCTAGCCTCAAAGACCTATTGACTCAGCTTCAAAATGCCATTGAAACCGATACCGAACTCGCTGAAGACGCTAAGGCTGAAGCCTTAACGGAAGTTGGAGAAATCGCAAACGCCGCCCAAAGCCCCAAAGAAGGTGTAATGCAAAAGGCAGCAAAGGGTGCAATAAATGCACTGAAGGGCATTGCTACTGGTCTCTCCGATGCCTCAAAATTAGCATCTGCTTGCAAAGAGCTACTACCGCTAATTACGTCTATGTTTGGTCTTCCATAATGCTGGCAACACAAATCTGAGGAGGGTTCTCGGTTGTGAAAGCCAGCTAACAACCCTGGTGCAGCGGACGGTTGAGAGATCTTGGTGGTGATCCAGAAGTGATTTGCCGCCGCTGACCAGGAACGTTAGACTTCTAAAAATTTATCTAAATAGAGGAGAAAGTATGATTCGACTAATTCATGTTTCATCTGCAATTGCAGTCATAGGTGTAACCTGGATAACCCAGCCTATTTCCTTATTTAAGCTGCCTTTGATTGGCGCTATTGCACAAGCACAACAGTTTTCACCTTCTACAACAGCACCCGTAAAAGCAGCACTACCAGGTAAAGTGGTAAATGATCTCAAGAATTATCAGTCGCTAAAAATTCAAGTAGGCTCTGACACATATCTTGTAGATAAAGCAGATATGACACACTTCCTAACAAGGCATCATCCGAACTACTGGGATGGTTCTGTTAAGCAAAATCAGACGTTTTTCAACAAGAATATGACTATCAGCGATGTTGAACAAGCAATCAAGTCAGTTATGAATACTCGTCGTAATGAAGTAATCAAAATTGGTACAAGTGGGATTGGGCAACTCCCGGATACTCAGGTAGGAGGTGTGACATATGTTCTTGGGCTAAATAAAGGGCATGTAGGTCAGTTTTATCCAAAAGTTCCTTAGCTCCTCGTGAGTTTCGTAATTCTTCCATTTTCAAAAGTAGAGGGCATAAAAATGATTGAAGTTAGGTCTTATCTTGGTTCTATCAGCGTTCAACGTGGCAGTGTATTCACCTTGGTTGAAGACTATACTGAATTCGTAAAAAATCCCAGACATATTGATGGTGCAATTGAATTGACTGTTGACGGTAACTCCCTGATTGGGAAAGAGCAGTGGGACCTAGTCGATCAACTATGGGTTTATATTGTTAATGGGATAGAAACCGTGGTAAATGGTGAATCCTACACATCATCATTTCCTGATTCTCCAGAAAAGTTAAGTTTGAAGCCAACAAGGACGGCAAATCTGATTGAAATGACCGTAGGCGACAAGACTATAACCCACGACTTACAGGAATTAGGTAATGCCTTGTTAGATGGGGCAGAAAGCTGCTTAAAAGAGCTAGATAGAATCATGAAAATATCGGATTTATATCAAGAAGAGCTTCAGAAAATCAATCAAGTCAGAACCAGGCTTGCTGAAATGTCAAAGTAAGTTGCTTGAAGTTGCTCTGTCAAGTCTAACAATCCCGTTGCACGCCGACTTTCAAGCGCTGTCGCAGAAAGGCAAAGGTGATCTGTAGCGGGTTAACGGGGCCGTTATCCAACTACTTACAAGGATCGATTCTGAATGCAGACCTGCAGACCTCTCTCTGTACCGCGCTCTGGACTCCTATGGTCACTGGGACCGCTTTGTAGGCCCAGGAATGACTCAATCAGAGCTTACTCTCGTTTTGATCGCATCTTTTTTGGGTGCGATTTTTGCGATGGCTGTAACGCTGGCCAATGGCTATCCGTGGATTGTCGTCGTCATTGCTGCATTTGTTGGACTAGATGTTGTCGGTGGTGCTGTTTGCAACACAACCTGGACTCTAAGTGTCAGATCGAGACTGCGACTTCCGGTATCGGCTTTTTCCTTTTCGATATCTCTTGTGCTTTTGGATAGCCTGCCATTCTCGTCTTTGCTTGGGTGGTTCATCCCACTGTTGTTTCTAAAACTATTGATCGGCCACGCAGTCCCAAACCAACAGACGACAGAGAACGGCGGATAACCATGGGATGGACTGGAGCAGGCGATCGCATTGGGAGGGGGGTAGGGCGCGATCGCGCAGGAGAAATAAACTCACATTTATCGCACGGCTGCCCATTCCCAAGCCCAACCCTACCATCCCCTCAAGCACTGCACCAGCACATCAAGCTCCGAAAACCCCATCAACGCCTCCCCCAACACCTCCAGATCTACCAACGACAACCCATCAATCAACTCCAACACCTCAGACGGCAAAGCCCCAACCCGACGGGTTAACTCTCCAATCAAAGCAATCATACTGCGTTGCCCCTGCTCCCGGCCCTGCTCCACCCCCTCTTGCCAAGAGGAATCAATCACATTATTCAAGTCTCGATAATACTTCAGACTACTTTGATAAGAATCCTGCTCATCGGGCGAGAAATTCTCAAAATCGGTGAGGAGATTGACGTATTTATCTTGAAGGGGAAAGACCATGGGCTGCCAGGCTCGGATGCCACCAGAAAGGAGTCAGTTTGCTCTGTCTTCAGTATAGAACACCGCTTGTTGCTTCATTACGCAAAATAACAACATTGAACGTAATCTCAAGATTAAGGATGCACCGGATATGCCCCACCCCCGGATTGTAGAGACGGAGCGCATGGGGTTAGGGTCAAGAAACTCTTCTCGGGTCATCGCTTTTGCCCATGAATCGTTTTACGCCTTTCCATCGCTTAACCGGGCTATTCAGTTCTGTATTAACCGGCTGCCTGCTGGCCAGTTGCGCCGCCTCCTCGCCCAATGCTGCCGATCCCGCTCCATCGGCGTCCGGCTCCGCTGAGCAAGTCGTGCTGGCGATCGCCGGAGAGAGCGAAGAGGGCTACGACCCCACCCTGGGCTGGGGCCGCTACGGCTCCCCCCTGTTCCAGAGCACGCTGCTCAAGCGCGATCAAGATCTCAACATCGTCAACGACCTCGCCACCGACTACAGCATCAGCGACGATGGCAAAACTTGGACTGTGAAGCTGCGCGACGGTGTAGTTTTTCCGATGGCCAGCCGCTGACGGCTAAGGATGTGGCCTATACCTTCAACCAGGCGGCTAAAAGCGGCGGCCTCACCGATGTCACGGTTTTGGACCAGGCGGTGGCAGTGGATGATACAACTGTCGAGCTGCGGCTCAAGCAGCCCCAGAGCACCTTCGTCAATCGCCTAATCACCCTGGGTATCGTGCCCGAACATGCCCATGGCCCGAACTATGCCCGCCAGCCTATTGGCTCGGGGCCATACCAACTGGTGCAGTGGGACGAGGGGCAGCAACTGATTGTCGAGGCGAATCCCAACTATTACGGTGAAGCGCCGGGCATTGAACGGCTCGTGTTTTTGTTCTTAGAAGAAGATGCAGCCTTTGCGGCGGCTAAGGCGGGTCAGGCCCAGGTGGTGAGCGTGCCCCAATCCCTGGCGGTGCAGACCTTGCCGGGGATGACGCTCTACGATGTAGATAGCGTCGATAACCGAGGGCTGATGTTTCCCTACCAGCCCGCCCAGGGCAAAACCACCCCCGATGGCGACCCCGTGGGCAATGATGTCACAGCGGATTTGGCGATTCGTCAGGCGGTGAACTACGCCATCGATCGCCAGGCCCTGGTCGAAGGCGTGCTCGAAGGCTACGGCTCCACAGCCTACGGCCCCGCCACGGGCCTCGCCTGGGATCAGCCCAGCGCCAATATTGAAGATGCCCAACCCGAGCGGGCCAAGGCCATCCTAGCCGAGGGGGGTTGGGTCGACAACAATGGCGATGGCACGGTGGAAAAAGACGGACTGGAGGCTCAGTTCACCCTGCTCTACCCAGCCAACGACAGCATTCGTCAAGCCCTGGCCCTCTCCGTGGCGGAGATGCTCAAGCCCGTTGGCATTGTGGCCCAGGTGGAGGGCAAGAGCTGGGATGACATTGAGCCCGCCATGCATAGCAACGTGGTGCTGTTTGGCTGGGGCAGCCATGACCAAACGGAAATGTATAACCTCTACCATTCCCAGTCGGCCCAGGGGGAGTTTAACAATGCGGGGTATTACAACAATCCGGCGATCGACAGCAAGCTGGACCTCGCCATGGGGGCACCTTCGGAGGCGGAGGCGATCGCCTTTTGGCAGGCAGCCCAGTGGGATGGGCAACAGGGCTACAGCACGGCGGGGGATGCGGCCTGGGCTTGGCTGGTCAATTTAGACCATACCTATTTTGTCAGTGACTGTCTCGACATTGGCCAACCCCAAGTTGAACCCCATGGTCACGGCTGGCCGATTACCGCCAACATTGAAACCTGGAAATGGACATGCAACTAATTCCATCGCTTCAGCGGTTGCTTCAATCCGATGGGGTGCGCTTTTGGGCAGAAGCTGCTGCGTCTGGGGCTATTGCTGGGGGCTGTGCGATCGCCACTCACTCCTCGCTCAGCCTCTCGCCATTGACCCGTGCGGGCCTA